>NZ_JAAHGN010001530.1:0-1191 GCF_010672485.1 Moorena sp. SIO2C4
TTTAACCCTTGTCGCAGAAGGTGCGACCTGTGGCGAATTTAATTCTTAATGGGTCAATCGCACCTGAGGTTTTCAGATTTTATCTTGGCAAACTAATGACAAACTCGGCTCCCTGACCTGGTTCTGAAGCCACCTCAATTTTTCCTCGATGCTGGGTAATAATTTGGTAGGTAATGGCGAGTCCCAAGCCAGTTCCCTGGCCTGGGTCTTTGGTAGTGAAAAATGGGTCAAATATCCGGTCTTTAATGGCTGCGGCAATCCCAGGGCCATTGTCAGCGATTCGGATAACTACCCAGTTTTGATCAACTAGCTCCGTTTGAATCCGAATGGTGAAGACTGGGGATGGGCAAGATTCGACACTCTTGTGTTCTATAGCCTTGTGTTCTGTAGCATCCTGTTCTATGGCATCAAGGGCATTTTCCAAGATACTCAAAAATACCTGATTCAGTTGAGCTGGGTAGCAATCCACCACAGGTAAATCCCCATACTGCTTGATCACCTCAATCCCTGGCTTGAGGCGGTTGCTGAGCAGAACGAGGGTATTGTCAATTCCTTCATGGATGTTAACCGGTTTGATCTCGGCTTCATCCAATCGGGAAAAATTCCTCATCGAAAGCACAATTTCACGAATGCGCTCAGCTCCGCCTTTCATGGAAGCGATGATTTTAGGCAAGTCTTGGGCCAAAAATTCCAGATCAATCTCTTCGAGCCGATTTTTAATCTCTGGGTCAGGGTTGGGATAATACTGCTGATAGAGTTCCACCAGAGAGAGTAAATCCTCAATATAATCGCTGGCAAAGAACAGATTGCCGTAGATAAAGTTAATCGGATTGTTCATTTCATGGGCAATACCAGCAACCATAGTACCCAAACTGGACATTTTTTCGTTTTGAATCAGCTGGATTTCCGTTTGCTGGAGTTCCTGGGTGTAGTCAGCCATACCGTGAATCAGCTGATTGAGAGAAGTGGCTAACACACCCACTTCATCTCGGGTCGTGACTGGTGCTTGCAGGGTAAAGTTAGACTCCTGTTTGACCTGTTCGGTGATCTCAGTCAGGCTTTTGATTCGCTGTGCGATCGCATTACTGGTATGAATAGCTAATAGGATTGCGATCGCAACTGAGGCGATCATACTGCTGACAATGATCCCAAAGCACAACTGATCAGCACGGTTAAGGGCGCTCAACCCTT
>NZ_JAAHGN010001531.1:0-1188 GCF_010672485.1 Moorena sp. SIO2C4
GGCCACTGCATCGCTACTAGAGGTGCTAGCAGGCGCTTTAACTGCACGGGGTCGGATCAGTAAAACGAGCAGGCATTTTAAACCAGCCGTACCAGCACCCCCGATGCTGGTTTACTACCGACCGTTGATTAGCTGACGGCACCTCAAGTAGCGTGAGCAATACGCGATGCGTGGCCATAGGCCAAGGCTCAAGACTGATAGCTGAATGCTTACACCCCTGGCACAATATCACTAACCTGACTAAGGGAAAGTAAGTCATGGAAATGACTTATTTGACCATTACCAGATAGTTCGGTGCTCAAGTCCCGCCTAATATGGATTTTGATGAGTTCTGAAAACTACCTCAATCACCCCAATTTTGGTCTACTGTTTCGAGTTTGCATTGTTGAAGAACAACAAGAGTTGTTCACTACGATCTATGCCCACAGACTTTTCTTTTTGGTGAAAAGTACCACCAATGGTATTGCCTTTGAGCCAATCAGTCGTTCTGAGGCTCGGCTGTTGGTAGAAAATCGCCTTCGCTTACTTAGGCGCAGTGGTTCATCGGCTGACTATGAGCAGCTTCGGATTATCCATCAGCAAACCTTCCAATAAGTTCCATTAGGAAACCCGTTCGGGTTAATTGGGAGACTCCTTGGAGCCGGACAAGGTGAATGGGCTGATATTACCGCCAGAAGTAGGTATAAACGATGATTGTGAGGGTTTTCTGAAATTAGGTTATGGCTAGAGCCTTGTAATGGGGTAGTATATACCCAACCACATCCATCATCAATATTGCCCTCTTATATATAATGGCATAACCTTCTGCTAAGTGTTGGTTTCGACAACTACACCCCGAGCAGAAGGCAGATATATATTCTATATTGATAACCTTGTGGTGTTCTCAAGGGTGAAAATTATTAAGTAAGCTTATGGGGTAAGTTAGACTGTTTACGTTCTAGTCTAAGCATCTACTCAAGACTGCTGCCCTAGAGAAGGTCGATTATCGGTTTTGCAGAAGCTTACACTAAAGTTGTGATGGAGAGTTGACTATGAGCGGTATTTTTAATAAGCTGCGCGATTTCGTCGGTCTGAATGAGCCAGTGGAATACGAATACGAATATGAAGACATGGAGGGGGATGCCTACCCAACTCCCTACCCACAAGAGCAACCGGTGCAACAGCAATCAGAGGAGGAACGTCCAACCA
>NZ_JAAHGN010001532.1:0-1187 GCF_010672485.1 Moorena sp. SIO2C4
AGCTCTCAGCTAATAGCTATCAGCTATCAGCTCTCAGTAATCAGCTTTTGAATAAAATAAACTCACGGCTGACGGCTGACGGCTGACCACTGACGGCTGACGGCTGACGGCTTACGGCTGACGGCTGAATGCTTACGTATAGATGATGGGAGGATAGGCAGATATAACTATATATTTGCTTATATACTTACTTTTAGTTGTAAAGATCCAAAAAACTGAATGGAACGTGGTTTACTATGGTTACCTCTGCTAGCAGCATTTTGCTGGCTTGCCTGGTCAGGCTGGAATGAATACCAAAAGATTGAAGCTTATCGCCGCTGGGCTGAACAGTTTGAACGGGCAAAGTATGATATATATGCGGTGCTTGGTCAAAACGGCAGTGACCTGACTTGGGGTAAACCCACTAGAAATAAACCAGTAAATCTAGAAACCTTTTCCCTCAAAGACGTTAAATCAATCAACTTGCTAGTTGATAATCAAGTGGTTGACTTAGAGCAACCACCGGATAAAGGTCGTGCGATCGCATTAGAATTTCAATTCCTCAAACCCATAGATCCAGTCAAAATTCCCTTTACAGAAATTCCTTTGGCAGTGGAGTGGGGAAAATATCTCCAGTCATTCACGCTTAGCGCTGGGTGAAGGCAATAGAGAATAGGCAACTTCGGCTGCTGGACATTGGGTAGCACCCTCCGCCATTGATCCCAGGTTACCCTTACAGGTTAGACCTGGGGATTCTCGTCAGTCAAGCTAAAAACTGCACCAACTGCTCTAACTTCAACCAAGGGGCACCGCTAGCCATAACATCCTTTGCCAGAGCAATCCCTGCTGTGTAGTCTTCGAGAGGTATAACACCAGCGACTTGAAGGGCTAATGAGGCATTTAACGCCACCACATCCTGCTGGGCTGGTGTTCCTTTACCTTGCAAAACGTTCCGTAAAATTGCCCCATTTTCCGCTACATCACCGCCTCGTAGGGACTCAGTAGGGGCAGGAGTTAGACCAAGATGTTCCGGATTTAGACTCAAAAGTCGCACCTCACCCCCCGATAGCAGTGCCAAGTCAGTTTGATCTGCCAATCCCGCCTCATCTAATTTTTCCCTACCATGGAGAACTATTGCGTTGGGAGTACCCATCAAACACAACGATCGCGCTACAGTCTCTACAAAGTTGGGAGCATAAACACCGATT
>NZ_JAAHGN010001533.1:0-1186 GCF_010672485.1 Moorena sp. SIO2C4
TGATTATTAACGGAGTACTGTCGGGTTTGGTAGCCATTACCGCATCCTGTCGATTCTGGTAATTAATGAAATCTTTATTAGTAACCCCACCAGACTTAAACTAAACCTCCGCATTGCCAAAATTCCGATCCTGATTGCTGTTGGCTTAGGAATTATCATCGGTTTAATTTCTGGAGTGATTTACCAAATCCTGTTATTATCTCCTATTCCAGGAATTATAATTAGACTCCTAAGTTGGCTCTTAATAGGGAGCTCAGTAGGCTTGGCAGAGGGACTGACTTGGTGGTGGCGCAGTGTGGAAGCAGGGGATCCCAAACGCTTCCAAGAACGGTTAAGAACTAGTATGATTGCGGCTAGTGGTGCAGCGTTAGTTGCTGCTCTACTGTTTGAATCGATCCGCCCACTGTTGAGTGAGATCGAAAACAGAGGTTTTGAAGACCCTCTAGGATTCTCGATTTTAGGCTTGGTGCTAGGTTTAGTATTTAGCATTACCAATTCACCAAGTTATATGGCAGCACTGAGAGCAGGTGGTGGTTTTGAATACACCGGACCTAACTATGAAGATAGTGAGCCAGGGGTGATCACCGTAAATAATCCTTTTCCCTATATCAATAAGTCTCTACTAAAATTTGTCAGTAACAGTAAAGCCGATGAAATCGAAGAGGGGTTGTCAATTCAATTACCTGCTACTGGCACGATTAGAATTGGCTCTGCTGTCAAACAGGTAAACCATAAAGGAGGCTCGGATATTTATTTGCCTGGATTGCCACTCCATGTAGCAGACATAGTACTGAAGCAGCGCCAAGCAATTTTATCTCCCAATCCCCTACATTTCAATACTATCGAAATTAACGGTAAACCCTTGAAAACCCGCGAAGATATTGTTTTGAAACATAACCATGTCTTGACGTTTAATAGCCTTTATCCAGGAGGGAAAAATGAAGAAAAAATCTATCGCTTTGTCTACTACAATCGTTTCTTTGACCCGCAAGCTTAGTTTACTAATATTGTGTGCCGGTTGCTTTAGTTATCCTAGTGGAGTACAGGCACAAGAAGCGAAAATCCTTAATGCCACCGTTGAGGATGAACAGGTCAAAATTCGCATCCAAGTCAAAAATGAATATGACCAACCTGTCACCAACCTCACCGATGAAAATTTCCAGGTCTATGTAAATAATGATAAAGA
>NZ_JAAHGN010001534.1:0-1185 GCF_010672485.1 Moorena sp. SIO2C4
TCAAGAGGCAAGAGGCAAGAGGCAAGAGGCAAGAGGCAAGAGGCAAGAGGCAAGAGGCAAGAGGCAAGAGGCAAGAGGCAAGAGGCAAGAGGCAAGAGGGGTGTGGGAAACCCCCTGATGAAGGCGCTGCATCGCTATTCCCTATTCCCTATTCCCTGTTCCCTATTCCCTGTTCCCTGTTCCCTGTTCCCTGCTCCCTGCTCCCTGTTCCCTGTTCCCTGTTCCCTGTTCCCTGTTCCCTTTCCTATATATCGATTAATCTTTCTTAACAAAAAAGGTACCCGCAAGGGTACTGTTAAAGCTGTATCAGGTCCAATAGTATAGAAAGACGCACCAGTACAGAGTTGGTATAAATGCTCTGAATAAGTAGAGGGAAATATGGCTAAACAATTACCAAGCTATGAACGGATTTTTGGAGAAATTGATTTCAAAAAAGGGGATGAAGCCCGTTCAGTTTATTCTCCTGCTGCTGATGACTCTTAAACCTCATAAACGCCTCTATTTCAAGAAAGGCTTGAAGGCTATAGCCCTTATACAGTCTGTCTTATAGCTTTATTATCACCCCTAAAGATGAGCGGGATTGTTATAAAATAATCTCTAAGGATAATGTTGAAGACTCCATGGGGTTGATTCAAGTCGTTTATGGATTGACCCAATGGATGCAAAAAAACGACTTTTCTGCCCATGACTTGTTAAAAATAACCAGTGGTGCTTATGTTGATAAAATCGACTTTACTAAAGGCGATACTATTCTAAATAAGTGGGGGCGATCGCAAAATAATTTGAAAACCACCAGCAAAGTAATTCCTATGAAAATTGCATCTTTTTTGACTATCATATTCTTATTATTGTCGTTTATCTTTGACAGTAGTTTTGTCTATGCCGATGAAATGTCGAGTCACTGGAATCCGCATAAATCTTATATTCCTCCAACAGATATTGCGGCCGATGGGTACGGTGATCAGGGAGTGAGATTGATCGATCTCAACGGGGATGGATTGCTGGACATGGTGCAGAATCGATATATTTCATCCTCCCTCTCACAAACCGGAGCTTGGATCAATCATGGGGAAAGTTGGAGTGAGAAGCAGAACAATTACATCCCTCCAACAGATATTGCGGCCGATGGGTACGGTGATCAGGGAGTGAGATTGATCGATCTCAACGGGGATGGATTGCTGGACA
>NZ_JAAHGN010001535.1:0-1185 GCF_010672485.1 Moorena sp. SIO2C4
TGGATAATTACCCTTAATAAAAATCTCCCCATCTCCCCACACCTCCCACACTTCCCACACTCCCCACACTCCCCGCTTGACTCTGGGGTTAGATATATGCCTCCATCCCTTCACAAGAACAAACCAAATTCCTATCCCCAAAGGCATTATCAATGCGCCCTACCACAGGCCAAAACTTGTGTTCCCTTAACCAAGGTGCCGGGTATGCCGCTTCCTCACGGGTATAGGGATGGGACCATTCACTGACCATCAAGGCTTCTGCAGTATGGGGAGCATTCTTCAGCTGATTGTCGGTTTGGTCTACTTGACCCGATTCAATTGCTTCAATTTCCTGGCGGATGGCAATCATGGCATCACAGAAACGGTCGAGTTCCTCCTTCGACTCACTTTCAGTAGGTTCCACCATCATTGTCCCCGCTACAGGCCAGGATACCGTTGGAGCATGGAAACCATAATCCATCAGGCGTTTGGCAATATCATCCACTTCGATGCCCGCAGACTTTTTAAGCGATCGCAAATCCACAATACACTCATGAGCCACTAATCCATTGTTCCCCTTGTACAGAACAGGATAGTAAGGGTCTAACCGCTTAGCCATGTAATTAGCATTAAGAATAGCTACCTTAGTCGCCTCAGTTAACCCCCCACTCCCCATCATGGCAATATACATCCAGGAAATAGGTAGAATGCTGGCACTTCCCCAAGGTGCCGCAGAAATGGCACCAATAGATAAATTTGAAGGTTGAGGCTGTAAGGTTTTGGGCAGGAATGGTACTAAGTGAGGCATCACCCCAATTGGTCCCATACCAGGTCCACCCCCACCGTGGGGAATACAGAAGGTTTTGTGCAGGTTCAAGTGACACACATCTGCCCCAAAGTCCCCCGGACGGCACAGTCCCACTTGGGCATTCATATTCGCCCCATCCATATAAACCTGTCCCCCATGGTTGTGGACAATGGCACAGATCCCTTTAATCTCTTCTTCAAACACACCATGGGTAGAGGGATAAGTCACCATCAGAGCAGCTAGGTTTTGGCTATGGTGCTCGGCCTTATTCATCAAATCATCTAAATCAATGTTGCCCATCTCATCACAAGCAACAGCCACCACCTTTAAACCAGCCATCACCGCACTGGCGGGATTGGTTCCATGGGCAGAAGTAGGAATTAGACAGATATTGCGAT
>NZ_JAAHGN010001536.1:0-1184 GCF_010672485.1 Moorena sp. SIO2C4
CAAAGACCTCAGGTGTGGGGTGTGGGGTGTGGGGTGTGGGGTGTGGTAATAATATAGGGTAATATTTGATTATAGCGCTTTTGATAGGAATTTGGTAAAGAGAGCTATTTTATCGTTGTTGGGTTGAGAATGCGATCGCTTTTAGCGGAAGCTGAGGCCGTAGGCCACGCTTTGCGAACGCTTCATCGCGTAGCGTGACCAAAGGTCAATCGCACAAGGGCGGAAGCTGAGGCCGTAGGCCACGCTTTGCGAACGCTTGATCGCGTAGCGTGACCTACGGCCAATCCCTTAGCGTGACCAAAGGTGAATCGCTTTCTGTTAATTATGATTTATTTTGATAACTGATCATTTTTATGAATAAATTGCCTAAAATAGCCAATTTATTCCGAATATACCTGAAAATTTAGGTATTCTTAAGGTTATCACGCAACATTTGGAGATTATCACGAAAGGTCACAGTTTTAGGATGATTTGACCCTAACTTCCGTTCAGCAATCTTCAATGCTTGGACAAAGAGGGGTTCGGCCTGATCATAGCGCCCCTGAGCAGAGTAGAGTAATGCCAGGTTGTTGAGAGTTTGGGCTACATCGGGATGGTTCTTACCCAGCCGGTGCTTTGCCATATCCAAAGCCTGTTGATAAAGGGGTTTGGCCTGATCATAGCGCCCCTGAGCAGAGTAGAGTAATGCCAGGTTGTTGAGACTGGTGGCCACCGAGGGATGGTTGTGACCCAGCCGCTGCTTTTTGATCTCCAAAGCCTGTTGATAGAGGGGTTCTGCTTGAGCATAGCGCCCCATTGACTGGTAGAGTGCAGCCAGGTTGTTGAGACTTTGGGCTAAATCGGGATGGTCTTCACCCAGCCCTTGCTTTCTCATCTCCAAAGCCTGTTGATAGAGGGGTTCGGCCTGATCATAGCGCCCCATTGACCAGTAGAGTAATGCCAGGTTGTTGAGACTGGTGGCCACCGAGGGATGGTTTTGAGCCAGGTGCTGCTTTTTGATCTCCAAAGCCTTTTGATAGAGAGGTTCGGCCTGCTCATAGCGACCCATTGACTTGTAGAGTGCAGCCAGGTTGTTAAGACTGTCGGCTACATCAGGATGGTTGTGACCCAGCAGCTGCATTCTCATCTCCAAAGCCTGTTGATAGAGGGGTTTGGCTTGAGCATAGCGCCCCTGAGCAGAGTAG
>NZ_JAAHGN010001537.1:0-1183 GCF_010672485.1 Moorena sp. SIO2C4
TGCTGACCACTGACCACTGACCGCTGACCGCTGACCACTGACCACTGACCGCTGACGGCTGACGGCTGACCGCTGACCGCTGAATGCTTACTTGGGACCAAATCCCGAGATGGTAAGATTAGATGATAATCTTCTGCCTGATTACACTGCCTTGGATCTAAAAGAACGTCTAATCACCCACCTCAGCCAGATAGTACGCGATCGCGATCCGTATATGGCATCTGCGGGACATTTCTATGTCCAGGAGTACATCCGCCAGGAATTAGAACAGTGGGGAAGCGTTGAAATTCACAAGTTTCAGGTGTCGGGCAAAACCCATCATAATCTGATTCTGAATCTACCGGGAAAAGAGGCGAGACCGCAACAGTTTGCTCCGATTTTAATTGGCTCTCACTATGATGCGGTACCTGGAAGCCCAGGAGCAGATGATAATGGTACCGGCGTAGCGGTGCTATTGGAATTAGCTAGAGCCTTTGCCACTACTGGGCCTAAACACCCAGTCCGACTGGTAGCATTTGATATGGAAGAGTATGGATTGCTCGGAAGTGCTGCCTATGCTGCCTATTTAAAAGAACAACAGCAACCCTTGCGGTTAATGCTGTCTTTGGAAATGTTAGGGTATTGCGATCGCACTCCCAATTCCCAAACCTACCCACCAGGACTAAAATATTTTTACCCCAATCAGGGGGACTTCATTACCTTAGTGGGAAACTTGCCAACAATCCTTGACTTGAGGCATTTAGCTCGCCGTATCCGCCAAGTGGGGATCCCTTGTCAGTGCTTACCAATACCATCACGAGGGATAATCGTTCGTGAGACCAGGCTCAGTGATCACGCTCCATTTTGGGACCAAGGTTATCGAGCTTTGATGGTAACCGATACAGCATTTCTGCGCAATCCCCATTACCATCAACCAAGCGATCGCATTGATACCCTAGATTTAGATTTTCTCACTGGTGTCTGTCGTGGCTTAATCGCTGGTCTTGGAAATCTTGTCTAGGGGAATCGGGAGTCGGGAAGTTAGAATTTAGAATTTAGAATTTAGAATTTAGAATTTAGAATTTAGAATTTAGAATTTAGAATTTGGAGTCGGGAATCGGGAGTCGGGAATCGGGAGTCGGGAATCGGGAGTCGGGAATCGGGAGTCGGGAATCGGGAGTCGGGAGTCGGGAAGAAGTCTCGA
>NZ_JAAHGN010001538.1:0-1179 GCF_010672485.1 Moorena sp. SIO2C4
TAGCTCTTTCAATATCCATTGTTCCATATTTGTGATAATAGATGCCAGAGGCGATTCTAGCCAGAACACACACTTGACTCTTTTTGTCAAGTTTTATGTTAAGAAAGATGTTTATAAAGCATAGCTTAATAAGGGGGGCTAGGGGGGATCCCTGCTCCCTAAAACCTATAAAGACGCCACTAATTCTTTTTGATCTTGCCAATGGTCTGACCACTGAATGCGATCAGCACTAAAGTGAAGGGGATCATTGTTTGGCCAAGGGGTGTTAATTGGCTCTTCAATAATTTCAAATTCACCATTATCAAAGGGAAGTCCTTGGGCTTTTACTTTAGGCACAACTCGCTCTCGAATTCCTTGAGATGCTTGAGTTAAGGCCCGATGGTGACAGTAAGGATTATTCCCTCTGCGGTCAAAGAACACATGAGCGGTCCAAGAGCAACCACCGCGACATAGTTCAGCAAATTCGCAAGTCTTGCAGAAACCCCACAGATGGGATGTCCCTTTGGGAGTATCGGCTCCTAGGTTAAACCGCAATTCTTCAGTTTCTTCAATAATTTTCCTGAGAGAGTGGTCTCGGATATTACCTCCGGTGTAAGCTGAAGTCGGTAAGGAGGGGCAACCTTTGATCGCACCATCGGCTTCAATACCCAAGGTAGAGAGTCCAGCTTGACATCCCTGCCAAAATGTCCAGGGATTGCTATCTCCTCGCCCTCGCAGTAATCGCTCGTAGGGACCGTAATAGCCTACATTATTTCCGGCCTGTACTTTCACCCCTTCCCCATAAGCCCGCTCAACTACACGAGCAATCATGGGATATAAATCCAGCAGTTCATAGGGTTGGAGCAGAATGTCGTAATTGTCAGCTGCATTTCCCATGGGTACAGTTAACTGAATCTGCCAGGCGAAGATTCCTGCATCCCTAAGCAGCTGGTAAATCTGGGGAAATTCTGGTGCGCTGAGGCGATTGATTTGAGTATTGCAGCCGAAAGGAATACCAGCTTCCTGGAGATGGCTCATGGTCTTAAATGCCCATTGCCAAGAACCCTTTCTCCCCCGTAAGCGGTCGTGGGTTGGTTCTAAGCCATCCACAGAAACGGAAACTACCCGAATTCCAGCCTCTTTCATCCGGCGGGCTGTCTCTAAACTAATCCCAAATCCACCAGTGGTCATACCACAAAC
>NZ_JAAHGN010001539.1:0-1172 GCF_010672485.1 Moorena sp. SIO2C4
TCTGTTGAAAATACCTCTGTTTGGTGAGTTGAATGAAAAAGGCTCTGTAGCTCGCTTTTGCCGAGTGTTTGGCTCCTTAACTCGTTCGGGAGTACCGATCCTGAATTCCTTAGATATTGTAAGAGATACAGCGGGTAACCAGGTAATTTCTAATGCTATTAACTCAGCTAAAAATGAGATTCAACAGGGTGGGATGATTAGCCTGGCTTTACAACGAGAAAACATTTTTCCTCCTTTAGCAATTCAAATGATTAGTATTGGAGAAGAGACGGGTGAGTTGGATTCTATGGTGATGAAAGTTGCTGACTTCTATGAAGATGAAGTGGAGCAAGCGGTTAAAGCACTAACTAGTATCTTGGAACCAATTATGATTGTGGTTTTGGGAGGCATGGTTGGTGTGATCTTGATATCTATGTATCTACCAATGTTTAAAGTGTTTGAAACTATGGGCTAATTCGATGCCTGTTCACAAATCTGATTACGAAGCTTGGCTAGCAGAGTATAGTAACCATGATGGTGCGATCGCACTCCTTAAATCCTATCGACCTTACCTGGAAATGATTCCTAGTATGCGCCGACCTAATGAGTGTGTGATCACCATTCCCTTGCCAGTGGTGAGAATTCGTCACTCGCCATCCTCCTTAGGGCATAAAAGCGTTAGCCATGGCACGATCACCGAAGCCGTAGGTTTACCCTGTGATCTAGCTATGGTAATGTGTGATCCCGAATGGAAAGTCAAGATGGAGATCGAGATTGTTCTATTTATCCATCGCCCCCATGAAGACTTTTCTGATTTGCTCAGTCGCTGGCGTCATACCCAAGTGTTACTAGACAAAGACTATGAATGGCTAATGCCTCCTGGCTATCAACACATTCTCAGTGATGGCGTAAACCGTATCTATCCCCTGTTTGTGGTGTTCCCAGAGACACCCCAACGGATTCAGCGAGGCTTACTAGGGGCTAGTCTACCATTTGTGCTGCAAACGACCGATGCTATTAGTCTGGAACAGGAGGAAACATCAGACAGCTGCTCCAGCAAAAGTCCACCAGCTTAGTTTAATAATTTGGGGAGATAGGGAGGTGGGGAGTTTGGGAGATGGGGAGATATTTATTAAGGGTAATTATCAGGAAATTATTTTATTATAGCGTTTTTTAGAGCTATAGACAGAAGA
>NZ_JAAHGN010000154.1:0-10063 GCF_010672485.1 Moorena sp. SIO2C4
TAAACCAATATCTTCCTCACTTTCCGACTCACTATCGGAAAAGTCTCCTAAATCAAAGTCATCTTCAGTACTGCTTGGGGTTTCTTCGATAGCAATATCTTCCTGACTATCGGAAAAGTCTCCTAAATCAAAGTCATCTTCAGTACTGGTTGGGGTTTGATCGATAGCAATGTCTTCATCTGCATCAAGTGTTGGTTGAAGTTTCATCTCATCGGAGATAGCAGTTGAGGCATCTTCCTCCAGTGCTTCAGCTACTGATATTCCAGTAGCAGTCACAGCGGCTGTGGCTGCTCCAACTCCAAGCTCCAATCCAGAATCATTGCTAGTTTGTGGCTCTGGGAGGTCTGGCTGTTCTGCTACCTGGGTTGATGTGCTTTGCAATGTTTCACCACCAATAGCTGATATATCATCAACTTTATCCTGAGTCTCGACAAGGCAAAATTCTAGATTAAGTCTTACCTTGCCTTGCTGCCAGTCATTAGCAGCAAATTGCAACACTTCACAAGGAATACCCGATTCGCTAAACCAACTTTCCTGTTCTGGAGTCCATTCATCCCCTAAGACTTCTACCAATTTCTTTTTGATAGCAACTAAGAATTCACCGACCCTAAAGGTACGGTTACCAATAAAGATTTGAGCAGATTCATCCACTGATAGTACTTCACCAACAGCGAGTGGCTTGAACTGATTATCCACGACTATTTTCCCCGATCAAACTTTTCGATAAGCTTCCATGCCTAGAGGGCAGGAGTTTCATTGCCCAACCATTGAACTAACTATTCCTTTGAGGCAAAGGTCGGTTTCCTAGGGTTAATTCCCCGATGCCTCTAGGCATTAAAGCGGGTTTTCAGTAGAAGCAATTTAGGGCATGCACTCAATCACGGAAATATATAGTTCTTAGAAGAACCAGCCGTAGGAATGTAAGCCTTTACCCAATAGATTGACTCCCAGATAGCAAACCCAAACAACTAGAAGTCCTGTCCCTGCCAAAATTGCTGGTCGGCGTCCTTGCCAGCCACGGGTAATGCGGGCATGGAGATAGGCAGCAAACACTAGCCAGGTAATTAATGCCCAGGTTTCTTTTGGGTCCCAACTCCAGTATGAACCCCAAGCCTCGTTTGCCCAAACGGCACCGGCAATAATCCCAATGGTGAGCAGAGGAAACCCCAGCCCAATAATACGATAGCTGATATTATCGAGAGTGTCGGCAATACTAAGCCTCTGGGGTGAGAGGGTGGGTGCTGTGGATACCGATGGTAGGGGTGAGTCGGGGGTAGTTACTAAATCGAGCACTGCTGTAGTACTAGCTGCATTACTCTGTCCCAGTTCAGCTAAAGGGGATGAGGTATCAGAGGTAACTACAGCCTGAGAAATTGGATCATTACCGTTGCGCTGTAGTTTAAAATTGGAATTCCCTGGTAAGTTATTCGGTAAGTTATTCTTGCTGCGATAGCCACCAGTACCGACAGAACTTCCTCGCAGTTCCACGTTCTGACCACGGGTAATCACTAAAAATGCGATCGCTACCAGGGCACCTACCATCAGGGTAGCGTAACTAAGCATCATGATACTAACATGCATCATTAACCAATTGGATTTCAGAGCAGGTACCAATGGAGCGCTTTCCTGCATGTCTGGTGGTAGGGATAGAGCGGCAAACGCGGTAATTCCCATGGCGACTGGTGCAGTAGCCACCCCTACCAATCGGCTGCGACTCATGTTTTCAGCAATTAGGTGAACTGTGGTAATTCCCCAGGTCAGGAAAAACAGGGATTCATAGAGATTACTGATCGGGAAGTAGCCTGCCTCTAGCCATCTTGCTCCGAGTAAGGTAGCAGTGCAAAGGTTGGCGGTTGCCATCCCTGATATTCCTAAGGGTGACAAATAAGGAATTTTAGGAAAAGCGGCTCCTACCCAGTAAATTAACATCGTCACAAACAGGACGAAAAAGGAAATATTATCTAATTTGTTCTGGAGTGTAACCAGATCCATAAAGCGTTCTCTCTCAAGTCTTGTATAAAGCTTATATTATTGCAGCATTACTACTATCCTATCGGTTCGATGTGCCCCTTTTGATAGAGTGCTAGTGGGTTAGTGTGTGAGTTCGTCTTTAGGGCAGAAATAGTTTAAGTTCAAAAATCGAAATAAATGTAAGGCAGACCACTCTGAGGAGCAAACAACCAAACTACGTAGAGACCTACTGGTACCAACAACAACTTCACCGGCCAGTTGAGTTGTAATTTCAGACCCCTTCGGATACTGTAAACCCCAGCCATTGAGGCTGCTAAGCTAACTAACAGGAGAAGCACCCAGAAGCGTTCCATACCAATAGCGGTTAAGTAGACTTTTTGACCAAATTGGATGTCAGCTGGGTGACCCCAGAGATTCTGGATGACTAAACTGGCTTGTTTGAGATTGGGGATGCGGAAAAAAATCCAGGCAGTAAACACCATAAATTGGGTCAAAAACCAGCTTACCAAGACCCCTGACCAACTTTGCCACCAACGTTTTATCCCATCTCTATTTTCACAGAAAGCTTCGGTCAAGCGATGAAGGACTAAGGCTAGACCATGCAAGCCACCCCAGGCTACAAATCCCCAAGCTGCTCCATGCCAGATACCAATAATGACCATTACGATGAATAGGTTAACGCAGGTACGAGCAACCCCTTTACGGGAACCGCCCAAGGGAAAGTAGAGATAGTTACGGATCCAATCCCCTAGAGTGATGTGCCAGCGACGCCAGAAATCCGCAATGCTGATACTGAAATAGGGAAAATCAAAGTTTTCTGGAAGATTAATGCCCAGTAACACTGCACTACCACGGGCAATGTCTACATAGCCGCTGAAATCGAAATAGAGTTGTAAACCGTAGGCAAAGATAGCTAACCATAAATCTCCACTACCAGCCCGTTCTATATTGCCAAAACACAAATCAACAAAAATCCCAATGTGGTCGGCTAACAGTGCCTTTTTAATCGCACCAGATGTAATCAACCAAAGTCCTTCTGTTGCTCGATCAAGACTTGGAAATTGTAAGGTTTTAAGTTCAAGGGCAAACGGATGATAACGAGTAATTGGACCAGAAATAAGTTTAGGAAAAAACAACTTATAAGCAGCAAACTGGAGGAGATTACGAGTTGCTGGAGCCCCACGATAGACATCAATGAGATAAGCAATGCCCTCAAATATAAAAAACGATATTCCTAGAGGAACAATTAAGTTATCCCTAATCCAATTCGCCCCATCTTGGGCAATGGTAAAGTTGATGATTACTGCCAAATTTGACAACAGAAAAGGAATATACTTGAAGCCGAGCAAAAAGATAACATTTAGGAAAATACCTAGCCACAGTAGTCTTGACCGTCGGTTATTCCAAAAACTATCAGCCAATAGCCATTCTTCATTGGAGAGATGATAATTCGTAGCATGGGAACCAGAAACTGTATTCGTTCCAAGTGCTTGTCCAAAGTAAAAATTAATTAGGGTAATCAACACCAACAGGGGAATGTATTGGATTTGTAGTGAAGCATAAAATATTAGACTGCTACTTAATAAAACCAAAAGTTTTAGTTTGGGAGAACCTGTGGCAGCTGTAGAAGATTGCACCAACCAGTAGATTCCCAAAACTGCTAGCAAGAAACAGCTGTAGGTAATCGAAATAAATGACATTTTTTAAAGATCAAGGGTGAAGGATGTTTGCCTGATAGTGTGTAAGCATTCAGCTATCAGCCATCAGCATATGCCCGTAGCGCATATGCTTACATATCGTTTCCGTTTGAATAGTTATAGCGGTTTGCGTGTAGGTTAAGTATAATTACGAATCTTGACTACTGACTACTGACTACTGACTACTGACTACTGACTACTGACTACTTGTTGTTATTGTAATTAGCGCGGGTTGCAAACCGCTATATAATTATTGGTTGTTCGTTAATTTAAAACTGATTAATAATTAATTATTAATCACTAATGACTAATGACCAAGGCATCATTGGATCTTTAGCCAACTGCTTAGAAACTTGGTAAGCACCATAGCGGTTGAGATGGCTGGGGTCGGAAAAGTAGTCATGTTTAGTTAGCAACATCTTATTGAAATCTCGGAAAATCAATCCCCCTTCTAGATCAAAGTTGTACATGTATCGCTGAAATTGTTTATCATATTTGCTCCGCACTGGATCTAAATATTCTTTAGTCAGGGGTAGGTTGACCATAACGATACTAAGGTCATGCTTCTGGGCAAATTCCAGCAAATTTCTTAGGGCTTTGTCTTGCTGACCTCCTAGCTGAAAATACCGGTAATCACCATCATAAATACCGGGAACTTTAGGATGTTTCTGGTAGTAGGTAGCGGTGTTAAAACGAGTTGACAGGGGAAGGAAGCCATCAAAGTCAATTTTCCAGGTTGGGGATAATGTCTTTTGAGGCTTTTTGGCAGTCTCGGTTGTGTCTAGTTGGAGGAACTTTTCTAGGTCAACCAACTTTTCCCGTAACAGAGATTTGAGCTGGCTTCGGTGAGGATAAGTTAAGGAAATTTTGGCTATTGACTGATTTAGCCAGTCACTGATTAACTGATAACTATCATTAAAAACCTCTAGAGGTTGGTCTGTGGCATCTGTCGGTAATAGTGGTTGTTTAGTGCGGTTCGGAAAAACTCCTGCCATTAGAGCTTGGTAGCCTGGTGATGCGATAATCGAGTTGTAGGTAGCATCAACTCGACCATTGTTAAAGGCTCTGACCCCATCAGCCCAAATAATCAATTTAGGCAGTTGCTCCGGAGTTAAGACGCGCCGAACCATGAAGTCTACTACCTGAGCTGTGGCACCATTAACCCCAAAGTTAAACACGTCAATGCCAGGATAGCCCTGTTCTTCCAAGGCATTTTGGAGGGCAATGGGATCGATTCCCCGCATGGCTCTGGAACTGCCCATAATCAGTACATCAGGGATACCACTCTGAAGCAGGCGTTGTTGGTACAGAGCTAGCTTTTCATCTAACATCTGGTTATTGAATGAAGGATTGGGCGATCGCGCTGCGGCCAGCATGGCTGCCATGGTAGCATTGCCGTTTTCATTCACAATCACCATGGTATCCCCAGGAGCAGTAAACCCAGAGGTATTGAAGTTTTCAGTCCCGAGACCCGCCCCTTTTTGCAAAGATATTTGGGGCAAAGCAATGGGTTTGGGTGATGAGTTCGTCACTGCCTTTACTTCTGCTGATGGTGAGGCTTGAGACTGTAGCAGCTCACTAAAGCGCCAATCTGTGATCAGTGTTAGTAGTAATCCTGCTACGCCCCATACCATGCCTACTGCTACGCCTTGGATAGACAATTTTCCCCTAGCCTGTCTCTTGTCTGAGAAGGCTGCCATGTCTTGGTTTTCTACAGTTGGTACAAATAGCTGAGAGTAGCATAGCAAACGCTGGAGTATGTAAACTAAACCATCAACTGCTCCTTTGAAACCCTGGTTGAGATCGTCGTGGGTTAGATCACGACGCAGTACTGGTTCCCCACTGGGAGTTACCAAATCACTCAGGTAGGCATCTGAGGCAGCAAACTCTGGGGTAGCTTCTGGGACTAGACGCTGTCGATGAACAAAATCAACTCCATAGTTCCAGGAGGGGGAGGTAGCACCAGCGCGACGTCCATAGAGCCGCAACCCAGTAATTTCCGACATAGCCAGCTGCTCTAGGAAGCGGGTAATTTTTTGAGTGACCTTAGATTTTCGAGGACAGACCGTTGCCTCGCTCATGATGTGCAACAAGTCTTGTTTACGGCGAATTTTTACCCTTACTCCACCTGTTACCAATCGTTGGTCAATGTCGGGATTAAGTAAGCGTTCCAACAAAAAGGTCAAGGCATCGTGATGCCCTGTTTGGGCTAAGGAATAGGTGGATTCTCCTAAACTCTGGTGGTCTGCTGCTGGTAAGTTGAGCCAGTGAATCCAGGCTGGGGATTCGGTTTCTGGCAGTAAGGAATTGTTGGCAGCTTGACCATTCTTTCCCAAGGGGGGTTGGAGAGAGTCAGCTTCCTGAGACAGTAAGGTTTGACTAGGGAACTGACTTGACTCTACACCATAAATAGTGGCACCCTGGATACCTTGAGGAGCGATTAAATCGAGTATTGAGGCAATGGTACTGACTAAGGTTTCTTTTTCTGGGGCAATAGTTTTTCGGCGGTGGATGAAGCTAGAAAATACATGTAGGGTGGTTTCTTTAAGAATGGCTCTAACGGTTATTCCTACCGCTGCTAACCCCTGATTTAATAACCGCTGGATTGCTTCTACATCTCCCCAACGAGCCCATTCCTTGAGGACTTCTTCTGGAGGGGTCAAATCTACTCGCAGCTTCCAATCAGGAGTGGCTTCGCCACTTACCTGAAAGCAAATCAGGGCATCTCGAAACCCTTTGAGTTGCAAGGAATGTAACCGGTCGATGATGGGCTCAGATAGTAAGGAGGGATCGGGGCTGTAGTTAGAATTACAAATTATCCAGAGCCGTCGGTTAGGGGGTGAAGGGTGAAGGTTAGTTTGTTTAAGGTTAGAACTTGCCCCGGAAAATCTTCTAGCTTTGGAATCTTGGTGTTGGATCCGGACTTTAACACTGACACCTAGGTAACTGAGGGATTCACTGAGATAACGAGCGATCGCATCTGGAGAACCAGAACGGGCAAGACTTTCGTTTGAGACAGTTAAGTCCGCATCAGTATCAGTGGTTATGGCGTCGAAAGACGTCTGGGAAGATTGGTTAGAAGCATTAGTGGCATCATCGGTCGGTAGTTTGATAGCGATTTGCTTAATCCAGTCTGGACGCTTCTGCCCCACTCGACGCCCATAAACAATTATTTGATAGATCGGGTTTGCTAAGTCTAGGGGAAACTGAACTTCTCCCTGTTGCAGTTTCAGGGCTTTGATAAGGCGGTTGACTAACTTATTGGCTTCTACTCCCTGAGGGTGTTCACACAGAATGTGCAAATTGTTCCCTCGCAAACGGATTCGTATGGATAACCCAGGTTGCCTAATGGCACAATAAGCCCACTTGGCAAGGGAGGGCGGAGGAGCTTTTGGGAGACTCTGATCGACATCCAACATCACAAATTGATTAACTGGACTGGTAACGGAGGAATGATTTCTTCATATCTTAGATGCTCGCCTTGATTTAAGCACAATTTTCTGAAGACTACTTATTTGTTGGGCAAATAAAATTCATTTAGCTGACAATAGAGGTTGAAATCCTCAGCAGCCCAGACTCTAAAACAGGGGGGCTACACAAATGAACGCTGACAAAAGCAGCTTTGAGACTCAGTAGGTAAATCCCAGGTAATATTGGAGTCAACAGGACTTACGCCAAACTGGGAAACGCCCTTATCTAGTAGTCTCAGGAGGGAGACCCTACAAATAGATAAAAATCGAGTTACTGTGGAAGTCTGGCTCTTGTGCCCCGATGTGAAATTTTTGGCTTTGTTTAGTTCATTTGTACTAAAAATAACCCAGATGTCTTCTTCTCAACCAGAAATACCAGAAATCAGGTCAGCAGACCTGTTTAATTTAGAAATGCCCACAAAATTCTTCGTAAGTCTAGGGACTGCTCCAATGCTTTTAGGTATACTCTCAATACAAGCTATGGGTTCATGGTTAGAAGCTACAGGTATTAGTAGTGAGGAAGTGTTTCGAGGGCAGAGATTGCCTGTTCTCCCTTTCCCAGATTTGGAAAGGGATGATCAAGATGATCAATAGTTTAAATTGACTTCAAATTTGCTGTTGTTTTTGCTATGGATGTACTACAAAGTTGCTCCTAGTCGTGGATACTGCCATCGGGCAAAACTGCCCCCCTTAGGTTTGCCCCTGTCAGTTTCACCAAAAGCTTACCATTAGAACCCACTTTAGCTCCACTCAAATCAGCTCCACTCAAATCAGCTCCACTCATGTCAGCTCCAATCAGATTAGCCTCTCGTAAGTTAGCATTACTGAGGTTAGCTTGAAATAAATTGGCTCTAAAGAGATTAGCACCTTCGAGGTTAGCCCCGGCAAGATTAACCCGATGGAGAAAGGCATCTTTTAGGTTAGCTTGACTTAAGTTAGCGGATTGGAGATTCCGATTTGAGAAGTCTCTTTCTTTGAGGTCTGCTCCCCTAAAATCAGCACCACTCAAGTCAGGAGGGGCTTTGGGAGCCCGAGATTGAGCGGTCGTGGATGGCTGGGTTCTAGAGTTACCAGGGGGCTGGGCAGTCCGAGCTTGGGCTGGAGTAGTCCGAGATTGAGCCGTCGTGGATGGTTGGGCTCTAGAGTCAGCAGGGGGCTGGGCAGTCCGAGCTTGGGCTGGAGTAGTCCGAGATTGAGCGGTCGTGGATGGTTGAGCTCTAGAGTTACTGGGGGGCTGGGCAGTCCGAGGTTGAGCGGTCGTGGATGGTTGGGCTCTAGAGTTACCAGGGGGCTTGGGAGTCCGAGGTTGAGCGGTCGTGGATGGTTGGGCTCTAGATCGTTCTGGTTGTTTGTATTTGTAATAGTTTGGTGGGTTTGGCTGGGGTGATGGTGGTGGTTTTGGTCTTGGATTTGGATTACGATAATTCCGATACGGTGTTCTGCCCCTAGCTTGTGTTTGTGAAGCAGTGGGTAAGGTCTGATGCGATCGCAATTTTTCTCGTGCCTGATTGAGTAACTTAAGTTTTTCTTCAGCTTTTTGCTTGAGGCGAGGATTATCCTCAGGCACACGATCGGGATGCCAAATAAATGCCAAATCCTTGTAAGCCTGGTTCACTTCTTCCGGTGATGCTCCAGGCTCCAGTTCAAGAACTCTATAGCATTGCTCTAGCTCATTTTGCTTCACCACCATATTATGTGTAACCTAGCGACTTTTCCTTTCTCGACTCTAGACTATCAACTATAGGCTTGCTTGTGTTGTTCCCTATAGTCTAAAGACTACAGCCTAGGTAAGCATTCAGCTATCAGCATTCAGCTATCAGCATTCAGCTATCAGCATTCAGCTATCAGCATTCAGTTACAAGCTATCAGCCATCAGCTAATGCGCTACGCGCACGCTTGGCCAAAGGCCACGCTGCTTGAGGTGCGAACAGCTATCAGCTATCAACCAAAGGCCAACGGCTGACCGCTGACTGCTGACTGCTGACTGCTGATAACTGACCGCTGATAACTGACCGCTGATAACTGACCGCTGACCGCTAACTACGGTTCAATGCCTTACTGCAGGATTGTAGCTACTTCTTTGGCAAAATAGGTCAAAATTAAGTCAGCACCAGCCCGCTTCATGCTAGTCAGGGTTTCCATCATGACTTTTTTCTCATCAATCCAACCATTCTGACCGGCTGCTTTAATCATGGCGTACTCACCACTAACATTGTATGCAGCAACGGGTAAATTAGTATGCTGTCTAACCCGGTGGATAACATCCATATAGGCTAACGCTGGCTTAACCATGACCATATCTGCCCCTTCTGAGATATCCAAGTCAATTTCTTTGAGGGCTTCAAGGGCGTTAGCGGGATCCATTTGGTAAGTCTTCTTGTCACCAAATTTAGGAGCTGAATCTAGGGCATCCCGGAATGGACCATAATAAGCGGAGGCGTATTTAGCGGAATAGGCCAGAATTCCGACATCAGTGTAGCCTTCACCATCTAGAGCTTTACGAATTGCACCAATGCGTCCATCCATCATGTCGGAAGGCGCAACCATATCTGCCCCAGCTGCAGCTTGAGATAGGGCCATTTTTATCAATACTTCCACGGTGGCGTCATTTAGGATAGTGCCATCTTCGGTGACAATGCCATCATGACCATCACTGGAAAAGGGATCAAGGGCAACATCGGTAATTACCATCAGCTCTGGAACTTCTTGCTTAATTGCTCTGATGGTGCGTTGGATTAATCCATCAGGGTTGTAGCTTTCAGTACCGGTAGCATCTTTCAAGTCCTGGGGAATGAGGGGGAAAAGTGCGATCGCATTAATCCCCAGTTCAAATGCCTCGGTTACTTCTTTGAGCAATAAGTCCAGAGAATAGCGGTAACACCCTGGCATGGACTTAACCTCTGGTTTTAGACCCTGACCTTCCAT
>NZ_JAAHGN010001540.1:0-1162 GCF_010672485.1 Moorena sp. SIO2C4
TAGTGCTAAATTAACATCAATAGCTTCTTAAGCTTATTATAGCGTTAATTCAACGTAAAATTGACTTGGTCAATTTGATCGCTGAAAAGCAGTGCCTGAGAAAGTTTCAAGTTTTTGGAGAGGTCTATACAGTCTTTGAAAAATCGACAATGCCGAAATTTTGACGGCAATAGGCCAGGCTGGCGGGTAAAATAACCAAGGTAAGTGCTTCATAAACGCTTAAAAACCTTCAGATAAAGAGCTTTAATGGGCTTACCAGATCTAACTAGTTCTGCTTGCTGAACTACTTTGAATTGTAAAAGTAAGCTTTTAGATAAATCAAGGCTTTTCTGTATTGGATACAGTTTTTGAAAAATCAACCTAACGTAATAATTATGATCAGCTATTTCGGTCAGAAGAGACCCAATACTGTTCGGATACTTAGTGCTACTCTATTGTTCGCGGTCTAAAAGTCTCAGCAATAACCTTTCATCCAGTCCACCCAAGCTCGTAGCGAGCACCCTGAGGGTGTCAACATAGCCAAGATACATTTCGTACTGCTGTCGTTTATCTGGAGAGATTTTGTCAAACTCAACTCCTTTTCCCCAGCGGTGAATAGTATTGGCTTTAATCTTTAATACTCTGGCAATCAAGTTGATGCATTTCTCCCGATAACCATGCTCCGATTCGAGGATTGAGATATATGACTCTGTGTAGCACCGCTGTCCGTATTGATTGACGGCTTCTAGTCCGAACCAGCGGCGACAAAATCTCCTTGGGTGCATGCCTTGTCCATTAAGAACACGGGTTTTCAGAATCTTGGTAGCTACCTGATCAGCTTGATGCTTTTTAGTGTTACTGGCAGAATACTTCCAGTTCTGGAGATCCTCCTGAGAACTAGGACTGGCTTGAGCTATCCTGATTCTTTTTATCTGATTCATATAGTCGCGAATGCCTGTCTGAACATTTGTTGGGTATGACATAACTACGCACTCAATGATTATCAAGGAACTTTTGTATCGACAATTTGGAAAATGGGGGTAGCTCTCAAGGCGTTGCTTAACAATGGAATGATTTTAGGAGTGAGGTGGAATGGGCATCTGGCCGTGGAATGGGCATCTTGCGTGGAACTGGCATCTTGCCAGTTTCAATATATTTTCGGGCGGGCAGGATGCCCACTCTA
>NZ_JAAHGN010001541.1:0-1162 GCF_010672485.1 Moorena sp. SIO2C4
TTACCCCCTGTAGATTAGCATTCCTGAAGTGGCTCATGCTTAGATTCGCACGACTGAAATCAGCCCCCCTCAAGTCAGCATTACATAAGTTGGCACCTTGGAGGTTAGCCCCCCGGAAATCCGTTCCTCTGAAATCCGCTTCCATCAACCTAGCTTGGCTGAGGTCAGTGTAACTTAAGTCAGCTGCAGTGAAGTCCTCAGCCAGATTCAGCCCAACCATTGCGGTCAACTGCTCAAGATTGTCTGTTTCTGCCACTAAAACCCGCTTGATCAGGCTTAGCAGAATCGGTTGAGATTTTTCCTCACCCATATTGCAATTCCATGAGAGACAGATAGGGCTTAAGTCTAGTTACCAACAAATGTTCCACAATCAGTCTGTTTAGCACAACGGTTTTATTGCGGGTAAGGTTTGAGGACCACAACCCCTCAACTTCAGTTAGACAAATATCTCGCTGGGATACTTCAAAGATTGCTTGGATACGACAGGGTAAAGCAGTGACATTGACAGTTGCTAGCTTTACCCGATTCAGGGAACCAAATAAAACACCATTCCCCTTCTGTTCTTCAAAAATCCAGGCAGGATTTTCTGCCGAAACTTGATTGGTAATGTGGCACCAGGAAACTTGGTCAGTCTCGTGGGATGTCTTGCAGGATTCTGGTTGATATTCTAGTTGGGATGTCTCGTGGGATTGCGATTGGGTAGCTTCTGGAGTAACATTACCTCCCCCTCTTTCCCTGTTGCCATTAGGGTCTGTTGGACGGTGGTTTAGATCACAACTAGGCCCTTGTTGCTGTTGATTACCTACTGTTGCCAGTTGAATATAACCACCAAGCTCACGGAATTCATAGGGGATATTACCATGTTGGAGATGAAGACGCAGTACTCCACCTTTGAGTCCAAATTTAACACGACCTTCGAGCAACTCTTCCCACTGCTGGTTAAATTGGATGGTTAGGTATAAATTAATCTGCGGCATTTTAGAGGGTTTTTGCCAAAACTTACGTTTTTGTTTGTTTGGCGGAATCAGCATTCCTTCCAATTTCATCCCTAAGCAATCTAGGCATTTATTCTTAGGCTCAGGTGGAGGCATGTAATAGCAAAGGGAGTAGGGAGTAGGGAGTAGGGAGTAGGGAGTAGGGAGTAGGGAGCGGTGCGACCAGA
>NZ_JAAHGN010001542.1:0-1159 GCF_010672485.1 Moorena sp. SIO2C4
TCCATGCTGTGGTAGCAGGTAAGGTAATCGAAGAACCTTTGGTCAGGATTTTGTTCAAAGGAGAGGTAGCAGCAGAAATCCCAGCTACTGCTAATCAAAAAAGTTTTCAGCTGAAGCCCATTGGCAGTGGACCTTTCCAGGTTGAGAGATTTGACTCAGGCCAAGAAATTGTACTGAATGCTTTTCCCAAGTATGTAAAAGGTGCGCCACGATTGGATCGTATTGTTATTTCTGTCCTAGGGCAGCTTGATGCAGTCACAGAGGTAGTAAGTAGTAACAAGTATAATGCTGCGGTGCTACCATATACTGAGAAACTCTATAGCCAGTTCAATAACAGAAAAGATTGGACTGTAATCCCAACTCCCCTCAACAAACCGGAGCTACTTCACCTACAATCTTCTAGTCTTCAGGAGCGATTACCCAACGATTTCGATACTAATTGGAATGCCCATCTTTGGTACTTTTATAGGGAAATCGTATTATAGTGGTTATGCTATTATGAAGGTTGGCGACGGGTTTTTAGTGCGTAGGGTGCGTTAGGGGCGGACTTGCCCTTATTTTTATCCTCGTAGGGTGCGTTAGGGACGGGCTTGCCCTCATTTTCTGCCTCGTAGCCAGAGTTGGGATAGCCCGTCCCGTAACGCACCGTCAAAGTTGGGATAGTCCGCCCCGTAACGCACCACCAAAAGTGTAAAAAAAATCCCAATTAAAGTAGGGTGGGCAAATTGATATTATCTAGAATACTCACCCATAACCAAAATGTTTTTTTTTGCCCACCCTACAACCTACAAGTCAGTAGGGTGGGCAAATTGATATTATCTAGAATACTCACCCATAACCAAAATGTTTTTTTTTGCCCACCCTACAACCTACAAGTCAGTAGGGTGGGCAAATTGATATTATCTAGAATACTCACCCATAACCAAAATGTTTTTTTTTGCCCACCCTACAACTCTGAAGAATAGGGGATTCTGATTCCAGAAATTTCAGGGAAATATGACCAGTTCGACAGAAAATGTGACTTGATAATACTGAGAGGTTGTCTGAGAAGTTTCATTTGTTACATCCAAGCCCCCTAAATCCCCCAATTTTGGGGGACTTTTAGAAGCAAATTGACTCTTGTTCCCCCCAAAGTTGGGGGGCTAGGGGGGCAAAATTC
>NZ_JAAHGN010001543.1:0-1155 GCF_010672485.1 Moorena sp. SIO2C4
TGTCAAATGTTAGTAGAACCTGGAGAAACCGTAGTCTTGTTACCCGCCACGACTCGCTACGAAATTCCAGGGGGAGTGACTGAAACCAGTACCGAGAGACGGGTGATTTTCAGTCCAGAAATTCCTGGCCCTCGGATTGGGGAAGCCCGTCCGGAGTGGGAAGTGTTTATGGAACTAGCAAGGCGAGTGCGTCCGGATTTGGCAGATAAATTACACTTTGATAGCACAGCCGCGATTCGGGCAGAAATTGCCCAGTTTATCCCCCAGTATGCTGGTATCCAACATCTTAAGGAAGCAGGTGATCATTTCCAGTATGGCGGTTCCCATCTTTGCTTTGGCTGGAATTTCCCCACACCGGATGGTTTAGCCCATTTTTCCCCCTTATCTCCACCCAAGTTAGAACTGCCAGACGGTCATTTCCTAGTAGCCACCAGGCGAGGTAAGCAATTTAACAGCATAGTGCAAGAACAGAAAGATGCCATTACTGGGGCAAAGCGAAAGGCCGTGCTGATGAGTCGGGTGGATGCTAAAAAACTGGGATTAAACCATGGTGATGCCGTAATTCTGAAGAATCAACAGGGTCAATTCCAAGGACACATCCATATCGCACCGATTACACCAGGAAATTTACAGGTACATTGGCCTGAGGGAAATGTGCTATTGGATAAAGGCAAGCGATCGCCTGAAGTAGATATTCCAGACTACAATGCTTTGGTTCAACTGGATAAGATTTAAGGAGATAGTATCGAGGTAAGCATACAGCCGTCAGCTGTCAGCCGTCAGCTGAATGCTTAGTAATTAGTAATTGGTAAGTTAAAAGTTATCAACTTACAACTTACAAGTTATCAAGTTTCACGTTACAAGTTTGAATAGGGATCCGTGTAGGAATTGTGATAATTGTTGTTCCCTACTCCCTACTCCCTACTCCCTACTCCCTACTCCCTGTGCTATATAAGTAGTCAACCGGACATGATATTAGTCAGCAACATATCGCCATCCTTGAGGTTCATATTCCCGTTGAATTCGCACCATCCAGCTACCATAGGGAAGCTCTATGGCCTTATGCTCTTCGTGAGTTAAGGTTGCTGTTTCTGAAACAACTTGTAGATAAAGGATGCCATTTTTTTCGTATAACTGAGCAACACCATCACTGAT
>NZ_JAAHGN010001544.1:0-1155 GCF_010672485.1 Moorena sp. SIO2C4
AGTGTCTAAGAGGATATCTCCCAAGTTTTTTGATACTGAATTTTGCCCCCCTGACCCCCCAAGCGAGCAATCCCTCGCTTGGGTGGAACAAGAGTCAATTTGCTTCTAAAAGTCCCCCAGAATTGGGGGACCAACGGGGGCTTGGATGTAGCAAATGAGACTTCTCAGACAACCTCTAAGGAAATAACTACTAAAACCTCCAATGTGATACACTTAGCAACTCATGGTCAGTTTAGCTCCAAAGCTGAGGAGACCTTTATACTAACCTGGGAAAATAAAATTAATGTCAAAGAATTAGAGCAACTGCTGCGTAGTCAACAATTGTTGGGAGAAGACCAAATTGATTTACTCGTTCTTAGTGCTTGTCAAACTGCTAAAGGGGATGATCAAGCCATGTTAGGGTTAGCGGGTTTTGCGATTAAATCGGGAGCGCGTTCTACCTTAGGGACATTGTGGAAAGTGCGTGATGACTCCACTGCTATGTTCATCAACAAGTTTTACTAATACCTAAAACAGCCAGAAATTACGAAAGCAGAAGCGGTCAGGAAAGCCCAACTAGATTTGATTGGGGATACCAAGTTTAACGAACCTCTGTTTTGGGCACCTTTTATTCTGGTGGGTAATTGGTTGTAAGGGGAATAGGGAGTAGGGAGTAGAGAGTAGGGAACAGAAAGGGGTTAAGTAACGTTAATTTTTTTAAAAAAGTCAACAAAAATTATAGCGTTGATCGCACTTATGATGTAAAGTATTTGTTTTGAGGATGATTCCCTTAAAATTATAATTACTATTGCCTTATATAGCATTTACAAATAGCTCATACTTAATTCTTAATTCTTAATTCTTAATTCTTAATTCTTAATTCTTAATTCTTTCCTTATGAGCCAGTTGTTGGTCAATCTCTCGATTCTATTTTCCCAACCTACGGGTATTGCTAACTATGCCGCTAATCTTTTTCCTTATTTAAAACCTCTCGACCCTACTCTACTGATTTCTCCCACTGCGTCTAGCCGTTTCTGTAGTGCTACTACCTACACTTGCTACCCAATTCCAGGGAATTTAAGCCCTGAACAAGGCACGAAAGGACATTTTCGCCGTCTGTTGTGGACTCAGTTTCAACTGCCGCGAATTTATAAAAAATTGCGAACGCATCTTTTG
>NZ_JAAHGN010001545.1:0-1149 GCF_010672485.1 Moorena sp. SIO2C4
CCTACCCTACGGCATGCGATCGCCTCTGTTGTTTGTTGGGTAAAAGTGCGATCGCTCTTGTGGGGTGGGCAAATCGACAGGATAACTGATGAAATTGCCAAACTTTCATTATTTGCCCACCCTACCCTACGGCATGCGATCGCCTCTGTTGTTTGTTGGGTAAAAGTGCGATCGCTCTTGTGGGGTGGGCAAATCGACAGGATAACTGATGAAATTGCCAAACTTTCATTATTTGCCCACCCTACCCCTGATAGCTTACCCTTAGCCTTCTCGCAGCTTCTCAATTTCCTCTACAGGTAAGCCAGTAGTCTGACTAATTGTTTCATTATCTAACAAAGGCAAAAGCTGCTGTGCTATTTCTTGCTTAGCTTGTTTCTCAGCAAAAATCACTAGCCCTTGTTGGTCATGAATAAACATCTCTCTTTTTCCTAATTCCTCCAAATCCTTCCTACTTAAATTTGCCTCAGAAGCAATTCCAAATGCCTGTTGAAACTCTGGTAGTTGCGCCATTTGCGGTGGCACCGTCTCTAAGGAAGGCGCATTTTTTAAAAAATACATCCACAACTCATCGAGTTGGTCTAACTCTTCCAACTGCTTCTCAAACTTCGGTAGTTCCACAAACACTAACTCTAAGTGATTTTCGATGTAGCTGATGTTGGTAGTTTCTTCTCGTAACTTGAAATTAGAAATTATCTGATTATGCTCAGGAAACATGACAAAATCGGTAATCGTCAGAGCAATCACTGGCTTGAGATAACGATAGCCTTCTCCTTTACCTAACTGTAGAGAGTAAGCTTTAGTAGCATTGTATAAAACTCGTCTAGCAAAGGATTCTACCTGCAAAACCTGCATTTCAATAATCACCAAAGAACCATTACTCAGTTTGGCCTTCACATCGAGGAAAGAGTCTTTGAGGATTGGAAGAGGAGAAGACTGATAAGGGTCAATAATTTCCAAATCTTGGATCAGAGGTTGATTGTGGTAGACAAGAGCATTGAGAAAGCTAATCAGAATCGGTTTACTTTCCTGGGAGGCAAAGATTTTTTTGAAGGCAAAGTCGGTTTTAGGGCTGATAAATGTCATTACTTAGCTCTCCACTAAAAGTGGTATACTCTAAGTATATAGCAATCCTATCTGATTCGTGAAAGA
>NZ_JAAHGN010001546.1:0-1149 GCF_010672485.1 Moorena sp. SIO2C4
TGACCACTTGACTAAACTGAACAGAGATTGAATTTCCGGGCCATTAAAATTAGCTGGGGATAAGGTTGCGCCCCCAGAATTATTCTGTGTCCAAAGACTTAAGGTCAGTTGTCCGCTATTGGAACGATTAGGATCGGTAGTGACAAAGTCAAAACTACCCCAGTTAGGATTGCCTCCAATCTCCTGCCAATTGCGCTTCTTCATGGCATTTTCTAGTCTTAACCATTGAAAACGACCATCGGGAAACAGAACTTGTCCCCGTTCTGGCCAAGCAATACCTACTAAGAGGGTTTTGGCAATGGGTTGGGGGTTATCATAAAAAGGTTCACTAGTGTTTTGGGCTTGCCAGCAGACGCTTAACTCATTCAACAAAACCCCATTAGCGGGAATTAAAATTGTGGGTTTAAAATCATTCGTTTCATCGAGATAGCGATTGACTAATTCCTGGGAGCCTTGGAATTTCAATTCGATGTTAATAGTAGAATGGGTTTCTTCAAAACGTTGTTCGAGAACAGCCAGGGGTTCTTGCAATTCTGTTCCACTTACCACATAAAGGGTTTGATTTCCCCCTGGTAAAGGAGCGTAGGCAATGCCTAGGGAAACAGCGATAATCCCCAGGGAGGTAATTGTTTTAGTGGTTTTATTATCCATGATTTATAACGATTTGCGACTTTATTGAGTACATATTTCTGGTTTTTTAGGGAACAGGGAATAGGGAACAGAGAAGAGGGAAGAGGGAATAGGGAACAGAGAACAGGGAACAGGGAATAGATCAGTTGGTATTAAACTTAAGTTATTTAAAGCAGTTTGCAATTGGGTATTGAAAACCGCTATAGCTGATAGCTGATAGCTAATAGCTGATAGCTGATAGCTGATAGCTTACTATCAAGTTAAGATAGGAAAAGAGCCATATTGTCTTGAAAACCTGCCAATTCCGTACTGAGGGAGCGCAATTCTTCCACGGCTTGGGTATCTTCTAAATTGCTTGTGCGCAGGCGATTCTGCAACTGTTGTAGAACTCCCGCAGTATCAGTAATCAAAGTAGCTAGAGCAATCACCTGGGCTTGTCTGGCATCTTCCCCTTGTCGGGCAAGGGTAATATTGTGCTTTAAGCTAGTCGCTAATTGCTGTAATTGTTGCCTAGCGACA
>NZ_JAAHGN010001547.1:0-1148 GCF_010672485.1 Moorena sp. SIO2C4
TCCTATTCCCCACTCCCGACTCCCGATTCCCCATGACTACACAAAAACAATGGCGTTCAGAAATTACTGCACTTCCCTCTTGGTTGCGACGTCCGATTGGTAATGCTAGTGACATCTCAACGGTGCAGCGGATTATTAAACAACGGCAGATTCACACCATTTGTGAGGAGGGACGTTGCCCGAACCGAGGTGAGTGCTATTCTCAGAAAACCGCTACATTTTTGTTGATGGGACCGACATGTACACGGTCTTGTGCATTTTGTCAAGTGGATAAAGGTCATGCTCCCATGGCCCTAGACCCAGAGGAGCCCCAGAAAGTAGCGGAATCGGTACAGTTATTGGGCTTGCGGTATGTGGTGCTGACCTCTGTGGCTCGGGATGATTTGCCAGACCAGGGTGCCGGTTGGTTTGTCGCTACCATGGATGCGATCCGCCAACTCAATCCAGGTACTGAGATAGAAGTGCTAACAGCAGATTTCTGGGGGGGTAAAGGTGATCACGATCAAATCTCAGCAGAGTTGCAACAGCAACGGATAGCAACGGTGGTGGAGGCCAAGCCAGCCTGTTACAACCACAATATTGAAACAGTCCAGCGCTTACAGGGCAAGGTGCGCCGGGGAGCACAATATCAGCGATCGCTAGATGTGCTCAGCATTGTCAAACAACTGAATCCCGCCATTCCCACTAAATCCGGATTAATGTTGGGCCATGGGGAAACCAAAGCAGAAGTAATTGAAGCGATGGCGGATTTAGGTAAGATTGGATGCGATCGCATCACCCTCGGTCAATATATGCGTCCCTCTCTCCAACATCTGCCGGTACAAAAATACTGGACACCGGAAGAGTTTGATGAGCTAGGTGCGATCGCACGGGATATGGGATTTGCCCATGTGCGTTCCGGTCCTTTGGTTCGTAGTTCTTACCATGCGGGGGAAACTTGAAGGTTTAAGGTTCAACTGTTAAGTTCTAGGGAATCGGGAATCGGGAATCGGGAATCGGGAATCGGGAATCGGGAAAAGAGTTCCGCACGGCCGGAGGGGTCGGTCATGGCCCACACCCTAGCGACGCTTCCAGCCCCCACCTAGACTCCCAATCAGGTGAGTCGCGAGGCGGAAGGCGGAGTTCGACGTGACCGATGTCAACGACGA
>NZ_JAAHGN010001548.1:0-1147 GCF_010672485.1 Moorena sp. SIO2C4
TTTTTTTTTTTTCCAACCGGAAGCCGGAATAGGAGTGGACTAGAAGTTGTTACCTGAAGTTCAGACGTTGCTTTTTCAATCTGTGAGCATTTCAATATAACTCAGGATTCGACCATCACACAAGACTTTCAGTTTTTGAAAAAGTATTTCATTGACGATGATAACAATCATTGGAGTAATAATATGGATAGAGTATTAAAAGTATTATGTAAAGAAGTATTAGATAAGCCGTTGCCAGAAGAGGATCCGTTGACGCAGTGTTTACGAGTTACTCCTGAGCCTTGGTTGACAATTATCTTTATACTTTTCATCTCTCTTATAGTTATTGGCTCCTACGCTTTTCTGAAACCAGTGATTTTTAAAACCCAAGAAAAACCAGAGCAATATACACCACCACTGTCACCGCAACCAAAAGACTCTACAGGAAAAGAATCTATTTTGTGCTTAGTTGTTCCTTCTCATCAATTAAGTGACTTGAAGATAAGTGACTTGAAGAATCAAGATGATCTGATTCCCTCAAATCGTGTTAAAGAACTGATATCGTCTGCTTCTTATTTTTTATGTTATGGTTCAGGGCAACCTATTGACCAAATAGTAAACCTCAATCTCAGTCCGGATAGTATTAATTATTCGAGTGATGAAGATGCCTACATCCAGCTGAGAATTCCTGGAGGTGAGAATATAATTGGTCAAAAAACAAAGTTCGAGCTTAGAAAAAATCTACCTGATGGTGATGCTAAAATCGATAAAATTGCTCGTCTTATTAACCTATATGGTTTAGAAAACTTTATTTGTGCTTAAGTAATTATAGCAATTCTATTTCCCATGAGGTACCAAGGGATCCCCCTAAATCCCCCTTAAAAAGGGGGACTTTGAGGTTGCTTACTGTACCTCATACATGCAATAAACGCTATAAAATAGATTGGAAAAATGGATTGGAAAACTGCTTCATCTTATTATGAAATTCGTTTGGGTGACGCCTTAACTGTGCTGCGCCACGCCCTTGATTTAGCCAGGCTTCCTCAAGCGGGAGTTCCTGCTCACCTCAAAGAGGTGCTGTTGGAAGAAGAAAAACCCGCTCGTCGTCAGCTTGAACGCTTGAAGAAACGAGAATTTCGGATTGCTGTTGTGGGCTTGGAAAAGGAGA
>NZ_JAAHGN010001549.1:0-1147 GCF_010672485.1 Moorena sp. SIO2C4
CGCGAACATCACCACGAACAGAGGCTCGATATATTCGTTGTCTTGATGTAGTCGCTCATGGGGGAAACCCCCAAGACCGCGCTGCATCGCTTTTGCAACTTAAATAGGGTTTTTTCTAGCTTGCGCCAGTTGACCTTATTCCATTCCGACTTTTGGGAAAATCCCAGAGTATTAGACATATCAATTGCTATTTACAACTATATCTTTTCCTATAACGTGAGTCCGTCTGCGTATCCTAAATGTTACCTTAGGCATTTGCTTCTGACTCAATCTTGCCCCCATAGGACATGCGGCTAACTACCTACTCAATAATCGACCTTACTGAGAGTACATATGGGAGTTACTTCGTTCCTGATAACCATTCTTTGAACTTTTAGGGTGATACTATTCACCGGGAATTATTTCGGAAATCTTTATAAGAAAAAGGAATATTATCAACTTAATTCCATTGACTTTTGTCTGTAGCGTTTCAACCTTATTTCGCTACATTGGACTAACGATGATTCTGATGTATCTTCCTTTCGTACCCATGAGTTCTTTACCTATCAAATACATCGGTCAGGTTAAAGGATGTTTTGACGTTTGACCCTGGCATTAATCCATGAGTTTGTTATGTTCATGAATCAGGGTAAGGTTGTCACTCGGATTTCACGAGGGATGGAATTTCACCATCATGGTTATCAAGTTATCATGGCTCTTTATTGAGCCAAGCAGTTAATCCCCCAAATCTTTGTTTAGATAAGGTTTCTAACTAACGAATCGCACCCTTTATTGTCCATCCAGTAGCGGAGGCACTTATTGCGGACAAATTGACCGGTGCGGATCGCCTCATCAATCGCGGCATATTGAGCTTTCTTTCCCTTGACCTTGAACTCTAAGACCTTCATTGTTGACGTGGGACAACTCTGGGTAAAGTAGAACACAAAAAGAGAAAGCCGTCCGTTGTTCGCGTTCGCCTTTGGCGTGGCCATAGGCCAAGCGTGGCCATAGGCCAAGTTACCGTAAGATAGGGTCGCCTTTATGGTTAAAGACGAAACCTTAGAATGAAGGAGCCTTTATGGGTAACTGGCTATGCATAGAAGGGTTAAGTCTCTTGTAATAAGTAGGTCGGGCTTGAAAAGCTCAGGTATGTTAAGTTAAATAAAGC
>NZ_JAAHGN010000155.1:0-10035 GCF_010672485.1 Moorena sp. SIO2C4
TTGCGCATTTAAATTGGTTTTTCCCCGTTCCCAGATCCGCTGATCCGAAGTTCCCTTTGAGCAATTTAGGTATCCCAATCTAAATGCTTAACAGCTTAGTAAGGTAACTGGATTTGCCCTAGTCCAAAACAACCAAGTTATTTGGGGAATGGAATTAGAGCACAGAGGAGGATTAATTAAGAAAAAACTAGAGTCTAGAGGCGCTGTAAGGCGTGGGAGACGTAACCGCAACACCCGCTACAGGAAACCCAGATTCCTTAACCGTAAGCGTCCAGAGGGATGGCTTCCACCTAGTCTAGAACACAGAATTTTGACTATTCAGACTTGGGTAAAACGATTGATTAAATTCTGCCCAGTCAATGAGATTTGGGTCGAAAGGGTTAAGTTTGACACCCAAAAAATGCAAAATCCTGAAATCAGTGGCATTCAGTACCAGCAAGGAGAGTTAGCCGGATATGAGGTTAGAGAGTACTTACTTGAAAAATGGGGAAGAGAATGCACTTACTGTGGTAAGCAATCCGTTCCATTGCAAATCGAACACATTCACCCAAGGTCACTTGGTGGAAGCGATTCGGCTTTGCCGACGCTACGCGAACGCGTAAGTAATCTTTGTTTGGCTTGTGAAAAGTGTAATCAACGCAAAGGTAACAAGCCTATAGAAGACTTCTTAAAAAAGAAGCCAAGTCTACTGCAAAAAATCAAATCTAAAGCTAAGCAGCCATTAAAAGATGCAACAGCAGTAAATGCAACTCGGAACAAGTTAGTTAAGGTACTTCAATTAATCAAGGTTGTGGTCACCGGAACGGGAGCGCAAACCAAATACAACCGGACTAGATTAGAACTACCTAAGCAGCACTGGATTGATGCCGCTTGTGTTGGGGATATTGAGACCTTAGTGTTGAGAACCTCTCAGCCGCTGTTAGTCACTTGCAAGGGACCCGGAGGGAGACAGAAAGCAGCACTTAACAAATACGGTTACCCCATCAGACACAATCCATTAAAACCAATCAAAGGCGCTTGTTACTGGGGACATAGCCAAGCATCAAAAACTAGGAATAGGTAAAGTCACCCCTAGAAGCAAAGGAAGCTTTGGATTTACCCCGTTAGGAACCAAGGGCTACAAAAGTTGCAAACCTCAAGATATATCGGCAATATACCGAAAAGATGGATACACTTATAGCTTTTGCTAGTATCTGCCGAGATTTACCAGGGAATAGTTGTCCTGGAAGTTCCTGTCTGATGCACTGCCCACCCTACATCTCTCCCCCGACTCCCGACTCCCGACTCCCGACTCCCGACTCCCGACTCCCGACTCCCGACTCCCGACTCCCGACTCCCTATTCCCTATTCCCTTAATAACCAATTCAAGTAATCACAATATCCAATTCCGAAACCCCATACTCCCGGGCTTTAGCACACCGTTCAATATAAAGTTCAACCACCCGGTCTTGGTGATTACTCTGTAAAAGTTCCTCAAAAATCTGTTGCGCCTGAGCAAAGTCTTCTTCTACATAATAGGAAACTGCTTCCTCAAACCGAGGAGTCGTGTCGGACTTGAAAGCAATCAAATCCTCAGGATTAGCATCATACACTTCAAAGATTTCCACTGGTTGACTTTTACCCTTCACATTGACTCGCCCTAGACGCCGATAATGATAACTGTCTCGATTATCCAGATCAGTCAAGGTGGGTTTACTAATCAAAATCTCTGCTCCATAAATCTTGGTTAAACTTTCCAAACGGGAGGCCAAATTTACAGTATCAGCAATCACGGTTGTATCCATCCGTTCAGATTCCCCCACTGTACCTAAAATTAAACTCCCCTTGTGCAAACCAATACCAATCGCAATCGGTTCATAACCACTATTGTTCCGATGGGAGTTATAACTATAAACTTGCTTTTGCATCTCAATGGCTGCCTTTAGGGCATGATCAGCCTTTTCGGGAAACAACGCCATCACCGCATCACCAATATATTTATCAATGAAGCCGTTATAATTACGAATCACTGGACTGACTCGACTTAAATAGTCATTGATAAAATTAAAATTGTCTTGCGGTGACATCCTCTCTGATAAACTAGTAAAGGAGCGAATATCCGAAAAAAGTACCGTCATCTCTTTTTGGACATAGTCCCCTAATTGGACATCAAGAATACTTTCCCTTTCTAAAAATTGCAGAAACTCCCGAGGCACAAAGCGTCCATAAGCTACATTAATTTTGGCTAACTGAAGATGGGTCTTAATTCTTGCTAGCAATTCATTCTTGGATATGGGCTTAGTTAAATAATCATTCGCTCCTGCTGCAAATCCTGCTACCAAATCTGAGATCTGATTTTTAGCAGTTAACAATACTACGGGTAGTTCATTCGGTAGAAATTTATCACGGATTTTTTTGCAGAACTCATAGCCGGTCATTTTCGGCATCATAATATCCAGTAAAATCAAGTCTGGTCTGCATCCTTGGCAAATTTTTGTGAATGCATCTAGGCCATTAACTGCTTGAATAATATTATAGTTGTGCAGAGAAAGATGGTTGACCAAAACCTGAAGATTTACTGGTTCATCATCTACAATCAAGATGTTAAATGCTTCGACGGTTGGTGATGATAGGTTCTGATCAGATATCAGGTGATCAGATATCAGGTGATCAGATATCAGGGGTTCAGAGTCATTTGCCATCGCCAAATAATTCTGAACCTGGGAAACTTCCTCTCGCTGTTTCCTCTCTACTTTACCTGTTGATATCGGTAGGGTGAAACTAAACTGTGAGCCAAGGTTTGGGGTAGACTCCACATCAATATCTCCGCCGTGGAGCTGCACCAGTTTTTTAGTAAGCGCTAAACCTAACCCCACTCCTCCATATTTCCTATTAATGGAGCCATCCCCTTGTTCAAAAGCTTCAAAAATTCGGTCTAATTTATCAGGTGGGATACCAATCCCTGTATCAGAAACGGTAATTTTTAGATAAGAATTTACCACCTCTGCTGACACTTTAATCGTACCACGTTCAGTAAATTTAATGGCATTACCCACTAAATTATAGAGAATCTGTTGGAGTCTGTTTTCATCAGCATCGACTGGGGGAATCGATGAGGAAACTTGATTAATCAGTTGTAGGTTTTTATTAACCACAAGGGGACGGGATAGCAATAAAACAACTTCTGTTATTTCTCGCATCCCCACTGGCTTAATTCTCAGGTTGATTTGTTTATGCTTGAGGGCAGAAAAATCCAGTAAATCGTTAACAAGCTGAGTTAACCGTTTGCCACTAGAGACAATCAGAGAAAGATTAGATGCTGTTGACTGGGATAACTTACCTGTTGCTCCATCAATCAGGGATTCAGCAATGCCGATAATGCCATTCAGAGGTGTTTTAAGTTCATGGGATGTATTGGCTAAGAATTCATTTTTGAGCTGATCCATTTCCTGAAGAGCAGCATTCTTAGTTTCTAGCTTCTGGTTATACTCCTTTAGCAGTCGCCTGGTTTCAGCAAATCGTCGTTCTAAAATTAATGCTAAGGATAGGATAAACAGCAACATTCCCCAAGGATACAATCGTTGATACCAATTTTCCGGTTCAAAGCGATAAACTAAAATATCATGCATTCCTCCTATAGCCAGGATAGATAATCCGAAACTAAATAGTTTAGCATAATAGTTTTTCTGAGTGATAGCTATAGGAATCGCATGGAGCAATAAAATTATTGTACTACCCAGGAGCAAGTAGTGATCAATAGATATCTCATACAACCAGGAACTTTTGTAGATAACAATTAATCCTAAAGAAATGACCGAATAAATTAGGTGAATTTGCCATAACCGCTGGATGATGGAAAAGTAGCCTGAGCCAAATATTTCTTCAAAACCAATAAGAGTGAGAATAGGAAGAAAACAAAAAGCCGTATATCGAATATGCTCCCAATTCAGTGAATCCTTAAATAATAAGGGAATAATGGTTGATTGGCTAAGGTTGTAAATGCCTCCAGCTATAGCTAATAATGCAAAGGCTAGAATCAATCGTTTGTCTTGAGACCGGAATAAACAGGTTAAACTAAACCACAGCCCAATTAAAATAAAAATACATCCTAAAACGGTGCTGATTTCGTCTTTGAATAAACACCGAATTACGTTAAATTTAGAACCAATAACTATCCGGTCGAAAAATCCGATATAAATAGACTGCTCAGTCCCTACGTAAACATTAATGAACAATGATTTTCCATAAAAATTTGAATCAATAGGAACAATTGGCCATTGATACCCGTCACCATTAGCTGGAGGCAATGAGTTAGGGGATAATCGGGTATAAATCAGTTCCTGATCTAAATAAGCTTCTAGTATATTCGGAACTGCTCCGAGATAAAGAGTGGGAGATTGCCATTTACCGTCTGGTAACTTAACCTTTAACCAAACATTGTTTTGCTGTTGATCTGCCGGTGACTTCCATAATCTTTTTGGAAACGTAAATTCTTTCCAGCAAGGCTCGCCCTTGGCAATCTCGACCTTAGTACAAAGCTTGGCATGACGGAGGTTATTCATAGAAACATCACCCCAGAGATAGTGCCATCCTTGGGTAATCTTCAATGGTGGCAAGGTTTTAGATGCCTGAGATTGTGCTTGACTAGGTGCTATGGTTAATAGGCTAATCAGTACTGATATCAAAAAAGCACCCAAACACAAGGGGATTTGGGCACGTTTCCAACTAAACATACGTTTCACTGGTATCTCCTGGAGGGGCTATGGGTAACACCCCTCCTCTACTAGTTTAAGTTGGATTTTGGAGCTTGGAAACTGTTTGTTAAACTTTACTTACCAGTCTCTGATTCTTCAATGTTCAAATACATCTCGATAGTGCAACAAATCGAGAGATACCATAGTCGGTAACGCCTCAAAGCACTGTTGAGCTAATTCCCAACGGTCTTCCCGTTGCAGCATATTGATCAGTTTTTGCCGCACATTCAACAAGTAGCGTACATCATTAGCAGCGTATTCCAACTGCTCATCGGACAGGTTAGCGACATTACCCCAGTCAGAACTCTGAGCACTTTTATCCAAATCTATCCGTTCTAGCTCTTTGACCAATTCTTTGAGACCATGGCTACTAGTATAGGTGCGGGCTAACTTACTAGCAATCTTGGTGCAGAATACAGGATTGACTTCAATACCGAGATTTTGCCTGAGCATAGCGACATCAAACCGAGCAAAGTGAAATACTTTGAGCACATTAGTCGCTTCTAACAACTGTTTTAATCGGGGTGCTTCTGTTTGTCCTTTGTCAATGCGGACAAAGGTGACTCGTCCGAGTGGATCACACAGCTGTACAAGACATAAGCGATCGCGTTGGTAAATCAGTCCCATGGTTTCGGTATCCACGGCGAGGGAATCTGCCCTTAGATACTCTTGGCATATAGATTCGGGTAAATCGCGATCGCAAACTTGAAAATCCTTCAATTCTTCAATTACAGTTGTGTTGGTCATTGGTTCAAAGGTTATAGGTTGTAGGTTCTAGAAGTTTGTTGGATGGGATAGTGTTTGATGCGATAGTTTTGATGGGATAATATTCTTAGGGAGAACTCCCAGGATTTGGTTGATTCGATGCTCCTATGGGGTACCGTTTCTGTTCCCATGAGGAGAACGGAAAAGGCACAGTTATTCGTGAAGATGACAGTCACCACTGATACTAACCACTAGCGGTAGTGTTAGTTATCGCTTTAAAGCGATGTTATAGCACCATAACTAGCAACTAAATCACAGTGGTTACTAGAGTTAAGGACCCTTGATCAAAACTTGAGTTAATTCCACAGTAAAGATAAGCATTCCCAAACTAATCTTGAGCAATGCTTTTGGCATGAGCAGGCTGGCTAAACCCTGGGCTCTAATTTCTGGGAATTTCTAATTTCTGGGAATTACTGTATCGTAGTTTACAATTTACCCTTGACAGTCCACATGTCCTACTTATTTTTTATTTTTTTAATCTTTCGAGGTCTGAGCTGACATAAATTTAGCAACAGTTTGCACATCCTTATCACCCCGACCGGAACAGTTAATCACGATCTGGGGATTACCACTGAGTTGGGGACACAGAGTTTCGAGATATGCGATCGCATGAGATGTTTCCAGTGCCGGTATAATTCCCTCCAGCTCAGACAACCGTTGAAACGCAGCCACCGCTTCTTGGTCTGTAACACTATAATACTCTGCCCGACTACTATCTTTCAAATAGCTATGCTCTGGACCGACACCAGGATAGTCCAATCCAGCACTAATCGAGTGAGCTTCGAGCACCTGACCATCATGATCTTGGAGCAAATAACTCATTGCCCCGTGCAACACTCCTGGTCGTCCAAGAGTGAGGGTAGCCGCATGTTTAGCAGAATCCACACCAGCGCCTGCTGCTTCCACGCCAATCAACCGCACAGTGGGTTCATTAACAAACTCATGGAACAGGCCCATGGCATTGGAGCCACCTCCCACACAAGCTAACAATATATCCGGCAAACCGCCCCACTTTTCCAAACATTGAGCGCGAGTTTCCTGGCCAATCACAGCATGGAAATCCCGTACCATTTTTGGGTAAGGATGAGGACCTGCCACTGACCCAAGGATATAGTGAGTGGTTTCGACATTTGTCACCCAGTCTCGAATCGCTTCCGAGGTCGCATCCTTGAGAGTACCGGTTCCAGCCGATACCGGTTGCACCGTTGCTCCCAGTAGCCGCATCCGAAACACATTCAGGGATTGCCGTTCCATGTCCTGAACGCCCATATAAATGACGCATTCGAGACCAAATCGAGCACATACTGTTGCGGTAGCCACACCATGCTGACCCGCTCCCGTTTCAGCAATGATGCGCCGCTTACCCATGCGCTTGGCTAGCAATACCTGAGCCAGAGCATTATTTATTTTGTGAGCACCAGTGTGATTTAAATCTTCCCGTTTTAGATAAATCCGTGGTCCACTACCATCAGATTTGGTATAGTAGTTACTCAGACGTTCAGCAAAATAGAGAGGACTAGGACGTCCTACATAGTCTCGCAGCAGTTGTTGTAGTTCCTGTTGGAAATCCGGGTCATTACGGTATTGATCAAAAGACTGCTCTAGTTCACTTAGAGCAGGCATCAGGGTTTCTGGGACATACTTGCCACCAAATTTCCCAAAACGTCCCAAAGCGTCCGGTTGTTGGGTCGGTTGGTCCCTATCGTCGCCGATACTAAGGGGTAGGGGTGTTTTAGTCACAGCGGTGTCACACAATTTATAGAACGAACATCTCGACTATTTATTATAAAACCCAAAATCCCCTACCACCAGTCCTATAGCATTTGGGCTCAACATTAACAATTATTTTGAGCTAATGTAGAAAAATAATCACCATAACTACCATACCGGTGCCTAAGCAGCTTACCATGAATGAACCAACTGATCAACAAATTAACAATCACTCCAATTCTGTAGAGGCAGACGTTCAGCCAAAGGTCAGTGTCGAAGAATTCAGTATTAGTGGTAATGACCTGATTGACAAAGTTAAAGACCTAATTAATCAGGGGAATATTCGCCGAATTATGGTCAAAAATGAACAGGAGCGAATTTTGTGGGAGATTCCGCTAACTTTTGGAGTATTAGGAGGATTTACTGCTATTTTCTTGGCTCCTTGGTTAGTCGCCCTGGGAGCGATCGGGGCATTGGCAGCTAGATTGAAAGTAGTGGTGGAACGAAAGGAATAGCGGTCGAGATATCGTAGATATCTACCCTAACCCCTAAACAGGTATGGGACATCCTAGAGAAAGATTGCCTGCGATCGCTAAAGATGCTAAAAATATCTTAAGATATACTTAAGATATAATTTGAGCGGTCAACTTTGAGTTGTCAGCTTTGAGTTGTCAGCTTTGAGTTATCAGCAGTCAGCCAAAAGCCTACAAGTCACTCTGGACAACTAAACTAATTATGCCAGTGGGACTTAGATAATCATGGGTTTCTTGGTGTTTAGCTGGGGGGTTGCCAGTGCCACTGAGGTGCTTGGTGGCTTCAGCAAAGCAACCTGAGCAAAGCAACCTGAGCAAAATTGCCTAATCCTAGCTTCAAGCCGACTCTGAAAACTATCAGTAATTTCAATAATCTCCGGGACTGGATAAGTCAGTGGTATCACTGAGTTTGACCAGGGGCTGGTAAAGGACAGCAATTGACATCATTCAAGCAAACTTTGCCCCACTTTAAGGCCCAACGAACCAAACCCACCCGGTTATCAGTGGAAGTTTTGGTCAAAATGTTACTGATATGATTATCAACAGTGCGCTTACTGATTGCCAGCTCCTGGGCGATTTCGAGATTGGTTAAACCAGCCGCTACATGTTCGATGATTTGCAATTCGCGGTAAGACAGAGTTGCATGATTCTGGGATTTACCACTAGCCATAAGTAATTTTTCTCTAGTAGATATACCTATCTTATCTGATTTTACCGCCAATGGTGACCCGCTTCACTTAATTTGCCATGGGGAAATTAAGTGATTATCAATAAACAGGACAAGGAAGAGTATAGGAAGTGTGGCAGGAGTGTGGCAAGCATGGTAAGCGTGGTAAGTGTGGTAAGCGTGGGGAGTCAGATGAGCAACTGGCGTCGAAACGTAAGCTTATGCGCTACGCGCACGCTACACCGAACAGCTTTCAGCCATTCCCGTAGCGTGGCCAAGGCTGACGGCTGACGGCTGACGGCTGAATGCTTACGTCGAAACTTCTGAAATTCACATGAATGGAGAGCAACTAATGGAAGGTCTTAGTGATTTTATTAACGAGAGAATGGAAGAGTGGAAAGTCCCAGGGCTGGCAGTCGCTATTGTTCACGATAGCGAGATCATCTTTTGTGAAGGCTTTGGTTTTAGGGATGTAGAAAAAGGCTTAAAAGTAACCTCTAAAACCCTCTTTGCCATTGGGTCTTGCACTAAAGCCTTTACCACAATGGCTATGGGCATCTTGGCTGAGCGACGAAAATTAGATTGGGATAAACCAGTTAGACATTATCTGCCCACATTTAAACTATACGATGCCTATGCTAGTGAACACATGACTCTCCGTGACCTGGTCACTCATCGTTCTGGCTTACCCCGTCACGGTTTCATGTGGTATAACAGTCCTTTCACTCGTAAAGAAATAGTTGAGCGCTTACAGTATCTCGAACCTAATCATGAATTGCGGAGTGTCTATCAGTATCAAAATTTGATGTACATGACCGCTGGCTACTTAGTCGGTCAAATTGCCGAGAGCAGCTGGGAAGAATTTGTTCAGCAGGAAATTTTTAATCCTTTGTCGATGGCAGACAGCAATTTTTCCGTTGTCAAATCCCAGGAGACTGAGGATTTTTCCCTTCCTTATCGAGAGAAAGATGACGTAGTTAAAGCCATCCCATTTCGCAATATCGACACTATTGGTCCTGCTGGCTCTATTAATTCCAATGTTACTGATATGGCGAAGTGGCTTCTACTCCATCAAAACCAGGGAAACTATGAGGATAAGCAGATTATCAACCCTGGTATTCTGACTGAGATGTATACACCACAAATCGTGAAGCCGTCATCCCTTGAGTATCCGGAAATCTGGCATTACTCTTATGGATTAGGATGGTTTATCACTGCCTACCGAGGTCATAATCACGTTAAGCATGGGGGTAATATTGACGGATTTTCTGCCCTGACAACGTTGATGCCTCAAGATAAAATTGGTGTGGTAGTTCTCACCAATCTCCAAGGAACCCCATTGCCAGATCTTATAACTTATCACATTTGCGATCGCTTGCTTGGTCTCGACGAAGTTCCTTGGAATGAAAGGCAGAAGAGTAAGGTTGAGGAAGCTAAACAAGCGGCTGAACAAGGCAAACAGAACACCAAACCACAGCCTAAAACTGGCACTCAACCATCACATCCCCTAGAAGATTACACAGGAGATTTTGAGCATCCCGGATACGGAATAGTTTCCATTGCGCTCAAAGACCAGCAGTTAACCGCAACTTATAATTCCATCGTTGCGGAACTAAAGCACTACCAC
>NZ_JAAHGN010001550.1:0-1141 GCF_010672485.1 Moorena sp. SIO2C4
TCCCGATTCCCGATTCCCTCCTGGGAGGGGTTAGGGGTGGGTTCCGATTCCCGATTCCCGATTCCCGATTCCCGATTCTAAATTCGCGCATTCTAAATTCTAAATTCCCTGTTCCCTTTGCGATATGTTGCCCACCATCACCCCAACCACTATTGATCTAGCTCCTGGAACTCAATTGCGGTTCCCAGGAACTTGGGAAGACTATGAGCAGCTGTTGGTAAAGCTTGGTGACCGGGCTAGTATTCGCATGCGATTTCGAGATAATCAGATTTTGCTCATGGCTCCTCTTCCTGAACACGGTAACCAAGCTGATATACTGGCTGACTTAGTTAAAGCACTGCTACGCTATGAAGGAAAAGATTGGCAGAGCTTTGATCCCATTACCCTCAGGCAAGGGGGAATGCCTGGAGTGGAGCCAGATGCTTGTTTCTACATCCAAAATTACCAAGCAATTTTAGGAAAGCGAAGACTAGACCTGAGCCAAGATCCACCACCGGATCTCGCCCTAGAAATTGACCTGACTTCAATTACTGATATTAACGACTACATTCCCCTAGCTGTTCCAGAAGTTTGGATTTACAAAGCGGACACAATTCACATCTATCGATTTGAAAGTGGCCGCTATTTAGAGGTTCAAACCAGCCAAATTTTCCCAAATTTCCCCGTCAAAGAAACAATTCCCCAATACATTAATAAGGGATGGCAGTTTGGTTCTAGTGTAGCTCTGCGAGAATTTGTGGGACTTCTTGGAGAAGAAGGGAGTAGGGAGTAGAGAATCGGGAATTTAGAATGCGCGAATTTAGAATGCGCGAATAGTGGCAAGAGGCCGTATTCAGAAAATTTTGTGAGTTGAATGTAAGCTATCAGCGTGTCGCGTATCAGCTATAAGGGCATTGCTGAGGGGCGGAATGAATAGGAGTGGGGTGGCCATCCTGGCTGCCCGGAAATGAAACAGGCAAGATGCCGGTTCTAGGGTTGGGCAACAGGCAAGATGCCTGTTCTACACTTGCCTCCCGATTCTAAATTCGCGCATTCTAAATTTTTCATTCTCAATTCTTCATTCTCAATTCTTCATTCTAAATTCGCGCATTCTAAATTCTAAATTCTAAATTCCCTAATGCCACCATCAACACCTCAAACC
>NZ_JAAHGN010001551.1:0-1140 GCF_010672485.1 Moorena sp. SIO2C4
TCAAATGCCTGTACTACCGGGATCGCGGTGAAGGTCTGGTGGACGAAACTCAGCAGACGGGACTGGGCTTCCCGGTTCAGCTTCGTCCGGCGTTTGAGCCGGGCACCGAAAAACAGGGTGGAACCCCCCATCAGTGGCGCTACTGCTAGGGATAGCAGGGTTAGTGTTGGCTCTAGGTTCCAGGCAACGATGCCAATGCTCAACAAAGTCAGCACTTGCTGGGCAGGTGAGACCAGCAGGGCATTAGTCAAGGTATATACACAATAGGTGTCTACTGTCAAGCGACTCAGGGAATCACCGACACTGCGCTGACTGTGGAACAGCAGCGAGAGGCGTTGGAGTCGATGAAACAGCTTCTGTGCCAGGTCATAGACCATGCGTTGACCAGCAGCGCTCCAGAACCAGATTAGACCCACTTCAAGGATAGCATTCAGGGCATAGAGTCCGAGGCTAGCAAGAGCAGCTGTAACAACCAGCACAAAGGGCGTCACGGTCAGGTTCCAGTTCCCCAAAAGCGACCCAACTACCGCTGGCACAGCCGTGTCACCAAGTGCGTAATCCACCAGGATTTTCATCGGCCAGGGTTGGAGAGTGGTAACAAAGGAGGTGGCTGCAGTCAAAGCGAGAATCACTACGAAGGTACGCCACTGGCGCAGTGGGTATAGGAGCATACGCCGGTATCGGTGCTTCGTTGCTGCAATTTCTGGACTCATCTACAGTTCCACTCCTATGATCGCAGCTTGCTTATTTTGCTGTGAGTTCGTAGGATTGTTGGTGGCAGATTCGAGATTAATGCCTTCTAACTGTCTGAGTACGTAAAGGTAGGAAGCTTTGGCAGTAGCACAATCCTGGAAATTTGCCAGCAAGAGCAGTACAGCTACTGTTCCAAGAATAGCAGAAGCCATACCTGCCTGGTCAAAGGCTGCTACAGCACAGAGCAGTAGCAAAAGGAACTTAATGATTAAGGCAGGGACAGCAACCCTCGGCCAGGAGCGGAATCGCAGCAGTTGCTTACCCCACCGTGCTCTTCAATGGTCATTAGTATCCGGACAGCGCCGAACAACCCACCCCGCACCTCCAGATCCCAGCGGTCGAAATCACTGCCACGGTAAATCACTGCTCCCTGTTCCCGGAGTCCAA
>NZ_JAAHGN010001552.1:0-1137 GCF_010672485.1 Moorena sp. SIO2C4
CCAGGTTGGAACGCTTCCTGGGACTGATCTAAGTTGGGATTAGGGGAGCTGTTCCAAGTCAGGGTTTGGGTCTGCGGTTCTAAAAGTTTCATAGTTCGTCATCAAGATAAAAAAATTCCCGTCTACCCTAGCTGAGACTGCTTCGAGCCAAAATCTTCCCAGACAATGGGTAAACTTTAACTATTTTCTGTATTTAATTTTACAAAAATTCCTGAGCAGGACTAGCTTAGTGAAAGCTAATGTAATTAATCTTTGGATAACTTTACAGGATGCCTCGCCCATCAGTTAAACCCTTTAAAATAAGTATAAAATAGGAGATAATAGGATCAAATGGACAGTCTGCTATGTATATTACCCCAGTCGAGGCTCAGAAAAAATCTGGTTACAACACTAGGACGTTAGCTAGGTGGGCAGAAGCAGGAAAAATAGAGTGTATAAAGTCTCCCGGCGGACACCGACGTTATTTGGCTAGTTCTATTGAAAAACTAATAGAGGGAGAGGATTAAAGTTCTGTTGTCCTATACGCCAGAGTTTCTACTCGTTCTGAGTCCGACGATCTAACCTCTGAGATTGATTACCTGGGTAGAAACTACCCAAACTGTAGGTGTTATTCAGAGTACGGCTCTGGGTTGAATTTCAAGGGGCGCAAGTTGATCAAATTGATGGAGAAGGTGGCAGGAGCTGAGATGAAAACCATCGTTGTAGCTCACAAAGATAGGTGGTGTCGTTTTGGTTTTGATTTTGTGGAATGGTTTTGCTCTTTACACGACTGTAAAATAGTAGTACTCAACAACACCTACAAGACCCCCCAGCAGGAGCTTATGGATGACTTCATGTCAATAATGCATTGTTTCAGTTCTAAGCTCTACTTTCTTCGTCGCTACGAAAAAGAAATTAAGCTTACCGTAAAAGAACTAAACACTTCCGACAAACCATGATAAGATGGACCTGTAGATTCAGAATTTGACAATGCCCAAGAATGCAGGAGTAACAAAGCAGATATCGACTCAAGTTGTTCCAATTATTGGAATGACGAAGTCGGTACAGGCCGAGTTGTTTTCTACTATGAAGAAGTTGGGCATTGTCAGGTCTGAATCTTACAATAAACTAGGTAGTATTAGCCATTGGGGAATTGAC
>NZ_JAAHGN010001553.1:0-1137 GCF_010672485.1 Moorena sp. SIO2C4
CACGCTACGCGAACGGCCACGCGTACGCGTTTGGCCACGCTGTGCGAACGACGCTGGGACTTAACTCAGCATTATTCGAATGCTTATCTCTTTCATTAAATAACTGATCACTGAAAGCTGAAAGCTGAAAGCTGTTCGCGTAGCGTGCGCGTAGCGCTAATCGCTGTTCGCTGTTCGCGTAGCGTGCGCGTAGCGCTAATCGCTGTTCGCTGAAAGCTAATAGCTTACGTTTTGGAACTCTTAGCACTATGGAGTTTTTCTGAAAAGATTGTGATCAGCTCCATGATGTCTTTGACTAATTCTTGTTCAACGCTGATGTCTTCTGATGATTTGTTGATAATTATTACTTCTGTATTGAATTCTTGACACATCGCAAATACTAATTCAGCACTAACTCTAAGCAGCCTATCTTTGTGAGTAATTACAACTCTGCCAACATTCCCCTGCATGATTCGCTTGAGCAGTTTCTGTAAGCCTTTATTTTGGGAATTGATTCCGGCACCTGAATCTTGAATTGTCTCATACTGCCAACCATTAGCAGTACTAAAAGACTCTAAAATCTTGATTTGCTTGACTAAATCTTCTTTTTGGTCTTGATCTGAAACACGGGCATAGTTAATGGTTATCCGATCATCGATCTGACCGACATTTCGTGGTGTAATGTGTTTGATATCAGCTACATAAAATCGCCTATGACCACTAGGAGACCGTTTTGACCTAATCTTTCCTGCATCTGCCCACCTCCTTAAGGTTTTAACTGAGACCCCTAGCTCACTGGCTGCTTCTCCAATACTAATGGTTAACCCTGACATGTTGGATTTATCACCTTATTTTAATTAAGTTTAATCAGCTATCAGCTATCAGCTATCAGCTTTCAGCTTTCAGCTTTCAGTTATTAGCTATCAGCTATCAGCTTTCAGCTATCAGCTTTCAGTTATTAGCTATCAGCTTTCAGCTATCAGCTTTCAGCTATCAGTTATTAGCTATCAGCTTTCAGTGATCAGCTATCAGCTATCAGTGATCAGCTATCAGCTATCAGTTATTATCAGCTATTAGTTATCAGCTTATGGGTTATCACAGCATCGTTCGCACAGCGTGGCCAAACGCGCACGCGTGGCCGTTCGCGTAGCGTGGCCA
>NZ_JAAHGN010001554.1:0-1129 GCF_010672485.1 Moorena sp. SIO2C4
TGGGGTAGGTTTTTTACATTAGGGTCAAACATGGGGCGACCCAGAGGGAGAGGAAAAGGAAAACAACGAAGAAATGATGATTTTGAACGACAAACCCCACACCCCACACCCGGTCAACCCACACCCCACCCCACACCCGGTCACCCCACACCCCACACCCCACACCCCACAGCTCACGTCTTTGTTAAAAACCTACCCTTATGAGTTAGGGGGGATTCCTCTTGCCTTGCGCGTAGCGCTATACTTCCTACTTCAGAGCATCAAGGATTAGTCAACCTTACGACGGAAGACAAAGGAACCATTGTCCCCAGGAGCAACAGTACCAACCTCATTGACGTACTTAGTTACCTCTTCACCGCTAGCTGGGTCACTATTTCCAAAGGATAAGGTTTTATTAAAGTACTCCACAGTACCCTGAGATGGCTCAGTTCCCTGCTCGTGAGTGGTGACAGTAACCCAGTTGTTAGGAGCTTGTTCGCCATCCTCAGTAATGGTGAAGTTGTTAGCATCCAAAATTACGTTACCAGCACCCACTAGTGGTTCAGAGATATTGGTGTAGGTGATTCGGTACTCGATAAACTGACCAGGCTTAGCTCGTTCAGTGAGGCCACCCTCCTCAGGATCACCTGTGGGAGTTCCGGTGGTGAATTCCTCAATCACTGTTACACCATCAGTATCGAGAATTCGAGCTTCTTTCACCATCTGCATGTAGCCAGTGTAGACCCGGTCAACAGTGATGTTGAAGACGGTTTCCTGAGTGACATCAAAGTCTCCGTTCGGGTTGTTGTCCACGAAGGAAACAATCGGAATCCCGTAACCTTGAACTTGAGGCGTATTAGCAGGTAAGTCAACAATTACCTCGTAATCCAATTGCTGACCTGGTGTGAGAGTACCAACATTAACCGCTGGATCAGTAGTGGTAAAACCACCATCTTCAGTGTAGGTGTAGGTCGCCTCAAGAGGCGTACCTGTATCTGGGGTGTACCTGATCCTGACCGTAGTACCATCAGGAATCTGGTTATTTGGTCCAAACTCTACTGGAGTGGTGAATTGAGGATTAACTTGAGGGTCATTAGTCGCCGCAGTACCCAGTGAAGGGGCAATTGGCAACAAGGTTACGTTATCCAAA
>NZ_JAAHGN010001555.1:0-1126 GCF_010672485.1 Moorena sp. SIO2C4
CCACAAATCATCAAAAAACACCTAGGAAAACTACCTACTGATGATTATCCAGTCCTCAATACTTTCCTGTCTTGATGCAGTCGCTCATGGGGGAAACCCCCAAGACCGCGCTGCATCGCTATTTGTATCAACCTGGTTAGAATTTGTATTAGACCAAAGTCAAACTAGTATGAGGAGTTTATTTAAGCGTTTGAATGTACGTGGCATAGATGTAGACATATCGACTTTCTCTAAGGCGAGCAAAGTGAGAAATCCAATGTTGTTTTATAATTTGTTAATTCAATTAAGAAAAGCTCTACATAAAAGCCCAAAAGTAGGGAAGAATAAATTAGCATTATTTCCGATTGATTCGACCATAGTAACATTAACAAGCAAGCTTTTATGGAGCCAAGGCTTTAATCAAGTAAAATTATTCAGTGGCTTAAATTTATTAACAGCAGAGCCAGGAGGAATAATGATTCATTTTGGTCAAGGTCATGATAGTAAATATGGGGATAACACAATAGAATCAACTCCAGAAAACGGAGTTGGCGTAATGGATAGAGGATTTGCGAGCTTGGAGAGGATAAAAAATCTAAAGACCAAATATAATCGTTATTTTGTATTAAGAATTAATCAGAACTTTCAGCTAGAAATGTTATCAAATGGGCAGGTTCTAATCGGAACCGGAAAAGATCAAATAGAAGCTAGAGTAGTCAACTTTTGTGACCTCGAAACTAAAACTGAATTTAGACTAGTGACTAACCTACCAGAAACAGGTGAATCAGAAATAAGTAATGAAGATATTGGAGATTTTTATCGTTGGCGCTGGCAAATAGAGTTATTCTGGAAATTTTTGAAGATGCATCTAAAACTCGACAGATTAATCACAAAAAATATCAATGGAATTGAGATACAAATATATAGCTGTCTAATTGGTTATGTTTTATTACAATTAGTGGTGATTCCAAAATGTTTCGGTAAAAAAACATTAGATAAACTACGATATTTACAAGCTTTTATGTGTGAAAATATTAGCTATGTACATTGGTTTGATAAGATGGTGTTCTCGTGAACCTATCTGGCGTGTTATAGGTGTAGTGTATCTAATTTTAGGTACATAACTCTTGGAATTCAACATTTATGC
>NZ_JAAHGN010001556.1:0-1123 GCF_010672485.1 Moorena sp. SIO2C4
TTTTTATCAGAGTAGTAGGGTGCGTTAGGGGCGGAAAGCCTCTGATTTTTCGCCTCGTAGCCAGGGTTGAGATAGTCCGCCCCGTAACGCACCAGCAATTAGCGTTTCTGTAGCGTATATTTCAGAATATAGCACTACGCATTCAGGTTAGGACATTGTCTTGATGCAATAGCGAGTGGGGAGGGGCTGTGTGCGGAACCTGCGTCCGCACCGCTGTTTGCCCCGTGGAAACCCCCGCATGAAGGCGCTGCATCGCTCCTACACTCCGAAACGTAAGTAATTGCTTACTTTTGACTTCTGACTTCTAACTTATGACTTGCGCGTAGCGCTATATCGCTAATTTTTTATTAATCCTAAAACTCCCAAAAAAAAAATTCTAAAAACCCTTGACAAATTTATTTATAATCATTACAATAATCATTAAATGACCACAATAACTTCACTTTTTTATCCATGTCACGAAAATTTCGCCAAAACTTCAAAAAACAACCTGCTCAGCACACCTTGAAAGGGTCTCGTGAAGCAGTAATCTATAGTATGCAAATGCTTTATTCACTAGGCTATGCAGAGATAGCGGAATGGACTCCTCTGGAGCCGACCGACGTTCCCGGGGAAGTGATGACTACAATAACCAAGTATTGGTTGTTGCCGTAACACCTGAAATTTATGGGGGGTTTCCCCCCCTGGCAAAGGTCAATCAGATCGAATCACATCAAGTTCCGTTTGGGAACTCAGTGACATAGCGATTTAAAGGAACTTATTGTGGAGTTGAAATAGCCGTGGATATTATTTCTACGGCTATTTTTTTTATTTTTAAGACTTATCGGGAATTTAGAATTTAGAATTTAGAATGTAGGGTGCGTTAGGGGCGGGCTTGCCCTCATTTTTAACTTCGAGCGCCAGTATTGGAATAGCCCGCACCGTAACGCACCACCAAGTAGAAGTTAGAAGTTAGAAGTTAGAAGTTAGAAGTTAGAAGTTAGAAGTTAGAAGTTAGAAGTTAGAAGTTAGAAGTTAGAATTTAGAATTTAGAATTTAGAATTTAGAATGTAGGGTGCGTTAGGGGCGGGCTTGCCCTCATTTTTAACTTCGAGCGCCAGTATTGGAATAGCCCGCACCGTAA
>NZ_JAAHGN010001557.1:0-1121 GCF_010672485.1 Moorena sp. SIO2C4
ATAGAAATCAAGCTAACTTGTCGGCTGTTGACAGTCAACTCTCAACGATCAACATTTAACAGTCAACAGTCAACACTTAACACTTAACACTTAACAAAACACATTATCCCCGGGGGCCCAAGTCCATCTAATTACTGATGGCATTATTTATAGCGCTTGAACACTGACCCAGCACCGATAGCACCCAACATCAACAGACCCAATGTCGAAGTTGGTTCGGGAACTTTCTTAGAAGGCTTAGGGGGATCTGGGAAATCGGTAAACTTGATGCCAGAAACCGCACCACTTCCTGGTAGTTTAATATCCAGCTTGGTCACTGAATACTCAGGAAGATAGCTGAAATCGTAAGTGGATAGGGAGTTGTCTGTGCCAAATTTTAGTGATTGTTTCTCTGTTGTGCCATCCTCCAGAAACGCTTTAACATATCCGTTTTTATTCTTCGGATTCTCATCAATGTCTAGAAGCGTGACGTAATCAACAGAAACGGCTTGATCAAAAACAAAGGAAATGATACCACCGCCAGCCCAGTCATCGGGTGTTTTACTTTTGTCCTCGTTGATAATTAGAACGTTACCCTGTGGCTTCGTACCAAATGAAGGTCCCGTGGCTAAGTCATCGTCTCCACCGGTGCATGTAATCCCAAAATCAGGTCCGCAATTGCTGTTGAATAACCTTAAGGGATGATTAGACCCTTTGTTACTGGTTATATGCACACCGAATTTTGCCCATTGCTCACCAATATTTTTCTTAGTCCCCGCCTTGAGAATGTTACCAGCATCATCCTTTTCAAAATCCAGTAAGTATTCATCAGCTAGAGCGGGATTACCACCTACTGTTCCCAAAGTAACTAAGGCAGCTGTGAGCGTAACTGTTGATAACTTTTTCATGGTTTTTCAACCCCTCAATACTGACTTAATTTTAGCGCTAAAATCTTTTTTTATATCTTTTTTTGAGGATTTTTATTAACCTTTACTATCTACTATTCAGGTAATATAGCAGAATTCAGAATTCAGAATTCAGAATTCAGAATTCTGAATTTAAACTCTTGCCATACTGTAGTTTGAGACTTTTGTCATGTCCTAATTACCCTGGCGACTGCTATAATAATCTATTTATAGCAA
>NZ_JAAHGN010001558.1:0-1116 GCF_010672485.1 Moorena sp. SIO2C4
GGCTAATAGCTGATATAGCACTATGCGCTACTGTTAGGACATTGTCTTGATGCAGTCGCTCATGGGGGAAACCCCCAAGACCGTAATGGTGCGTTTTCCGTTGGCGAATTAAATTCGCCACGGGTCGCACCTCTGCATCGCTCCTAAACTCCGAAACTTAGTCATAGCTTACTTTTGACTTCTGACTTCTAACTTCTTACTTGCGCGTAGCGCTATAAGTGAATGCTTACATTATCAAGGATGTTCGCCCTTAGCAATTCGGTGTAGGGTAAGATTAACGATTAAGGATCTTCGCCTGATAGCTTTACCGTCGGGTAGGATGAATTATTAATTATCAAGTCAAGGATGAAGGGTGAAGGGTTCATCCTTCATCCTTCAGATTAGCGATTGTCAATGTTAAGGACTAAATCAGACTTCAAGGTTACATCTAAATCTGTGTCAGGGTCGATGACAACTACTTCTACGTCTTCCTGACCTCCTGCAAGGAGAAGTTCTGTAACCAAACCGAGTCCAGCACCAGCTAAAACTTCCCAAAACTCAAGCTTACCAAAGATTTCAGAAAGTACAGCCCCGGCAGCTGCACCAATAGCAGCACCTTTGAGCAAATCCGGATCAGTGTTTTTGGTAATAGTTTCAGTTTTGGTGACAACCTCGGAGGTGGCATCAATAGATAAGGATTGATCACTATCCCTGAGAATCAACTCTTCGGCGACAAACTGAGAACCTCTGTTAACTGGACGCACTTCACCTTCAATCTCACTACCGGCTGGAATTAGGAGGGTTCCTGAAAAGGAGACTACATCTCTAGCTACTATCACCGTTATCGGTAGAGTTTCATTACGAGTGACAATGATTCTCTTGGCGTCGTCGGATTCAACTGGTATCAAAGTCCCAGCAGGAATGATGACTTGGGTAAATTGAGCCAACTGTGGCTCGATGTAGAATCTAGACTGGGCAGTAGCTTGAGTAGCCATCAACATTGGTAACGCCACAGTTGAAGTGATCCCCAATGCTGTGAGTAGAGCGATTCTGGACTGCCAACGATGGGAAATAAACATTAAATATATCTTCCTTGAGGATGAGTATAAGCGATTAATTAGACTCAAAAGAGCATAG
>NZ_JAAHGN010001559.1:0-1114 GCF_010672485.1 Moorena sp. SIO2C4
TAGGCGACCAGGTCGTTAGACCGGATTACGCAACGTGCCGGAGACGAAACCTTAGAAGAGTGCAGCCTTACAACAAAACCTGCCACCTTTGATGCATAGCCTATCAACTATAAAGGCTGCACTCTTCTTGCGGTAACTTCTAACCAGTCTCTTGGCGTGTTCTTCACGTTGCCTACTTATGTTAAGATGATGCCTGCCTAGTCTATTAATAGCTTTTCTGCGATTGGATGAGCCTTTCTTTTTGCGAGAAACTCGACGTTGATAAAACTTTAGACGCTTTTCTCCAGCCCTGTAAAATCTAGGATTAGGCTCAGCGTTTCCATCAGAGTCAGTATAGAACTCTTTTAGACCTACATCTAATCCTATGGTTCTTTTGGAGGGGGTTAATTCCTCTTTTACCTCAACTGCAACACAGAATTGTACATAGTAGCCATCAGCTCTTTTTACGATGCGAACCCGTTTAATTTGCTTCAAATCAAAGCGCCACAAGTCCCATGTCCCTTTGAGCTTCAGCTTACCTATGCCTTTTTTGTCCCTGAAAGTTATAGCTTTTTTGTTAGGTGAAAGCTTCCATCCAGATTGTTTGTACTCAACAGAGCGACAGTGCTTTTGGAATCTGGGGAAACCTTTCTTTCCTAGCACCTTCTTTTTGCAGTTGTCATAAAATCGGACAATCGATGACCATGCACGCTCAGACGCTGCTTGTCGTGCTGTTGAATTCAATTCATTAGCGAAAGGGAACTGTTTAGCTAGTATCTTGCAGTATTTACTAAGATCATATTTTCCAGTCCCTTTATTGTCCATCCACAATCTAAGGCAAGAATTACGAATAAACTTGACCGTCCGAATAGCCTCGTCTATTGCAGTGTACTGACTATCTTTCCCGTACGCTTTGAATTCAAGTATGATCACCGGATATCGACCTCCTCCGTTACTATTTTATTCTACACTATATGGCGACAAATACCCGGACAGATTCAAATATTCACGGCGACTAAAGTCGCTACTAGCTTTCATCCCGGAGACGAAACCTGATTAATAGTGCAGCCTTACAACAAAACCTGTCACCTTTAATGCATAGCCTACCAACTTGCTTTGGCTGCACTATTCTTGC
>NZ_JAAHGN010000156.1:0-10029 GCF_010672485.1 Moorena sp. SIO2C4
GTCAGAAGTCAAACTCTTGCGCTTCTTGATGCAATAGCGAGTGGGGGAAACCCCCAAGACCGCTTAGGTGCGCTTTCCGTTGGCGAATTAAATTCGCCACGGGTCGCACCTCTGCATCGCTTACAAAGGGTGTGAGACTTTTGTCATGTCCTAACTGCCCTGGCGACTGCTATAGCAATAGAGTGGCGGGCTGCTGCTTTCGATATCGATTTTGTAGGAGTATGGCTGGTCAGCTCACTCCTGATCAAAAATACTCTTGGCTTTTATATGTTGCAGATGCTCATCTTCCTGTTGCTCTGGCTAGTTACGGTAGTCGTGCTATTATACACCAATCCGGCTCAGAGTTTAGGGTAGTGGGCTTTCGGTTATCTTGATTCTTGAGGTTAGATTCGTTACCCTTGCACCGGTTACTGACTCTAACTAAACTGGAGAGCATGGTTGGCTTCGCTGCACTAAAGCGCGATGATGATTGGCTTGATTGGTCTAGCTAATCGCATTTCAAGGATACTACTGTGGGCTGCCCTTGTCAGTGACCAGATTGCCCTGCACGATGATGGTGCCAACAAGGCGTGAGGTTTTTCCCGAGACTTGAGCAATTTTGCATCTACTTGATAGACTGGGGCATCCCATGAGATAATAGTAAATTGTGTTTAATTGTAATATTTGAGTTCTTAGAAAAAAAACTATGGCAAGTAAGAAAGGTGTCCGAATCGTTATTACTCTAGAATGTACTGAATGTCGCAGTTACTCCAATAAGCGCTCGGCTGGTGTTTCCCGCTATACCACTAGGAAGAATCGCCGTAACACATCATCACGTCTGGAACTGAAGAAATTTTGCACCCATTGCAACAAGCACATGATTCACAAAGAAATCAAATAGATTTGGTCCTTGGTCATTTGTGAATTGAATTTGTTAATTGAAAATGGACTATTGACAAAGAACAAGCAACAAAGAACAAGTATTCAGCTTATGTGCTACGCACACGCGTGCGCGTTCAGCGGTCAGCTATCAGCGGTCAGCTCAAGTAACTCAGCTTAAACCAATGCTTACCTGTTTTATTGTAAGCATTCAGTGGTCAGCCGTGAACATTGGCCTTTGAGTCACGCTACGCGAATGGCTCACTCTACTTCAGGTGCCGTCAGAATAAAAGAAACCTAAGCAGCTTAAGTAGCGTGCTAATAGCTCATAAGCTGATAACTGATAGCCCATAAGCTGATAACTGATAACTGATAGCTGATAGCTGATAGCTGATAGCTGAATACTTACCAAAGAACAAATGACTATAATCAGTAACCAGTAACCTAAATAACCAATCACCAATCACAACCAATCATGACTTACTTTCGTAAACGTCTCTCTCCGATCAAACCCGATGAACCGATCGACTATAAAGATGTTGAGTTGCTGCGCAAGTTTATCACTGAACGGGGAAAAATCCTACCCCGCCGCATTACTAATCTAACGACTCAACAACAACGAAAGCTAACCACAGCCATTAAGCGAGCAAGGTTCTTGGCTTTGCTACCCTATATTAATAAAGAAGGTTAAGGTGAACAATCACGGTCTTCCTCTGGGATATTTCCCGTGTGAAGAATGAAATATCAAATAAGAAGGATGAAGGATGAAGGATGAAGGATGAAATGGGGTGATCGATGGCTGAGGCGCGCGATGCAGTGGCCTCACGGGGAATTCCCCCACTCGCGCTCTGCATCAAGACATGGTTAACTAAAAACTTGCGACCCAACCAGGAGTTACACTGACCACTGACAACTTCAGACTTCAGACTTCAGACTTTAGACTTGACCCCGTCTGCTGAGTTGGGTATCTCAACAACACAGGATAGACTGGGGGGAGGTGGATTTGGTAAACGCTACCCGGGTTATCAGAACTGGTGGAAAAGGGAACACTAATCGAATTTCGCTTACAAGGAGAACGCCATCTCGCTGTTGTCGATCGTCCAGAGGGCAAGAACCACTTGATTGCTTTGGATCAACGGGGGAAACTGCACAAGCTCCATCCTCGACAAGTCACCTACACAGTGGCAGATTCTACTTATGAGCCATCACAAATACCAGAGTTTATTGCTCGAGTACAACCCTATCTAGACCCAGATAGCTTAGAATTAGCTTGGGAATTACTGGTGGAAGAAGGAGAGGCGGTTACCTGTGCTGACATGGCACAGTTATTATTTTCTGAGCAAAGTCCACCCCAGTGCTATGCGGCACACTGTATTCTGTTTGAAGACAAAATCTATTTTAAACAAAAAGCACAAACCTATGAACCCCGCTCCGCTAGCATGGTGGCTGAAATCAAGCATCAACTGGCAGCGGCTCAATCAAAGCACCAGGAACAAGAAGAATTTTTGAAGCGAGTACAGCAAAAGTTAGGGGGTGAGCAAGTAGAGTGGGTTGATAGCGATCGCACTCGCTTTGATGCTCTAGAACGGTTCGTTAGTGAACCAGATAAACCATCTCGTGCAGTTCAGGAAACTCTGGAAGCACTAAAACGCCCTCAAAACCCAGAAAATGCCTTCGATTTATTGATAAATTTGGGTTTGTGGCGTCCTCACCAGAAGTACTTGCTGCGTCATAAAATCCCAACTCAATTTCGTCGTGAGGTACTCGAATTGACCCAGCAATACCTGGCAAATCCTCCTACTGACCCAGATTCAGATCGCTTGGATTTAACTCATCTGAAACTCTACACCATAGATGATGAAAGTACCCAAGAAATAGATGATGGTTTGAGTATAGAAGATCTAGAGGATGGCACTCAGCGTCTGTGGATTCACATCGCTGACCCAACCCGCTTGGTAATGCCAGGGGATAATCTTGACCTAGAAGCACGACGGCGTAGTACCACCATATATCTACCCACGGGCATGATTCCCATGTTCCCATCGGAACTGGCAACTGGTCCAATGAGTTTGGTTCAAGGTCAAGTCTGTGGCGCACTCAGTTTTGGCGTGATCTTGGATCAAGATGGTGCCATCTATGACTATCAGATTCACCCCAGCCTGATTAAACCCACCTATCGCCTGACTTATGAAGATGTAGATGAAATGTTGCAGTTAGGGGTACAGGCAGAAACAGAACTGTTTGCGATCGCTAACTTGGCTGTGCGTCGGCAAAAGTGGCGCAAGTCTCAGGGGGCGATTAGCATCCATATGCCAGAGTCGGTAATCAAGGTGGGAAATGATGACCAAATTACCATTGAGGTGTTAGAAGATTCACCATCACGGCAAATGGTGGCAGAAATGATGATTCTGGCAGGTGAAGTGGCTGGACGCTATGGTCAAGCGCACCAAATTCCACTACCATTCCGAGGACAACCCCAGCCAGAACTTCCATCCCAAGAAGAACTGCTGCTATTGCCAGCCGGTCCAGTGCGGTTCTGTGCCATGCGTCGGTGTATGCCTAGAAGCGAAATGAGCATTACCCCAACACGCCACGCTAGTTTGGCTTTGGAAACTTACACCCAGGTAACCTCTCCGATCCGCCGCTACACTGACTTAATGACTCATTTCCAGCTGAAAGCTCATCTACGGGGTGACCCCCTACCCTTTGAAGCTGAAGATTTGCTCGAAACGATGCAGAGTGTAACCAGAACAGCTAAGGATGCTAGTGAAGTAGAACGTGATACCAACAAATATTGGGGATTGGAATATTTGCGGCGTAACCCGAATCAGGTTTGGCAAGTATTAGTACTCAGTTGGTGGCGAGAAAACGAGAATAAGGGCAACATTCTCCTAGAAGAGTTAGGTCTAGAATTGCCCATGCGTTTCCAGCGTTCGGTTCAATTAGGCGATCGCTTACACGTCAAAGTCAGTCATGCTGATCCCCGTAAAGAAGTTATTCATTTTCAAGAACTAGCGAACTCAGAGGCTCAGCTTCCTTTTAACTCAAAGCTAGAAGATGGCTCAGCTTCTGCTGTGAACAGATTCGCGTAAATCTCTGTCCTTTTATAAAAATCCCCCAAAGCCGAAAACCCCGTGTCTAATGACCGGGGATGAAGGCTCACAGCGGCTTGACGCGCCTAGAAAAATATTTCAGGAAAATCCGGAATTTTAGTCTGGATGTTGTAAAATAAGGGAGTGAACAGTTTAGGTCCCAGACGAAACCTTAGAATAGGGTCGCCTTTATGGTTTGTCGGCTATGGAAAAAGGGTTAAAACTGTTGTTATAAGGCGACCCTATTCTTACGGTAACTTTAAGAAGCTGATGATCATTTTAGAGTTCAAGGCGAAAGGAAAAAAACATCAATACTCTGGGATCAACGAGGCTATCCGGACAGTCCAGTTCATCCGTAATAGCTGCCTCAGGTATTGGATGGAAAATAAAGGGGTCAACAAATTTGACCTTAATAAGTACAGTGCAGTCCTTGCTAAAAACTTTCCTTTTGCTAATGAATTAAACTCTACTGCTCGTCAGTCTAGTGCTGAAAGAGCATGGTCATCAATTGTTCGATTCTTTGATAACTGCAAGAAAAAAGTACCTGGAAAGAAAGGTTTTCCTAAGTTCCAGAAAAACTGCCGCTCAGTGGAGTATAAACAGTCTGGATGGAAGTTATCCCCTGACAAGAAGTCAATCACCTTTAGTGATAAAAAGGGTATTGGGAAGCTTAAGCTTAAAGGTAGATGGGACTTGTGGCGCTTGGATAAAAAGGAAATAAAGCGAGTCCGTATAGTTCGCCGGGCTGATGGTTATTATGTCCAGTTTTGTGTTTCAGTTGATATCAAAGAGGAACTAGAGCCAAGTGGGACAGCTATCGGCTTGGATGTTGGACTAAAATATTTTTACACTGATTCCGCTGGAAAAACTGAACCAAATCCCTGCTTTTACAGAACGGGAGAAAAACGCCTTAAGTTCTACCAGCGTCGAGTTTCTCGCAAGAAGAAAGGCTCATCCAATCGAAATAAAGCAGTTAATAGACTAGGCAGACAGCACCTTAAGATAAGTAGGCAACGTGAAGAGAACGCCAAGAGACTGGGAACGAAGTTACCGTAAGAATAAAGAAGCCTTTATGGTTAGTCGGCTATGCATAAAAGGGTTAAATCTTTGTTATTAAGGCTTCTTTATTCTAAGGTTTCGTCTCCGGCGCGCTGCGTAATCTGTTCTAACGATCTGGTCGCCTAGGTCGACTTAAGAGCCAAGAACCTAGTAAAAAATCACTGCCTCGCTAAGTCTATTAATGATGCAGGTTGGTATCAGTTTAGGAAATGGATGGAGCACTTTGGCACCAAGTTCGGAAAGGTAACAGTTGCAGTAAATCCTGCATATACCAGCCAAAACTGTTCCAATTGTGGCGAAGAAGTTAAAAAGTCCCTATCAACTAGGACTCATACGTGCAAGTGTGGTTGTCAGTTAGATAGAGACCACAACGCCGCAATAAACATCCTTAAGAAAGCCTTGGGTACGGTGGGGCACACCGGAACCTGGATCTTAAAATATCTAAACGCTTCAGGAGAATCGGCCTCTACTGTTCTTGGTTCCGGCCAGGTTCAGCAAGCTGGCTCGTTGAATGAAGAATCCCCGCGTATGCGCGACCGGGGAGTGTCAAAAAACTAGAAAGCTTGCTTTGATGTCTCGACATAAGTACAAGAGATTAAAACACCAAATCATCCGGGTACCGAGCCGTTGGTACTTCTGCCTATCTTTGGCTATTACCATCCTGCTGGGATGGCTTGGTGTAGCAGTAGCACAAGATAGTAACACGAATAATTTCACTAACCTGTCTACTATCTGGTTGTTAGTTTCATCTTTTCTAGTCTTTTTTATGAATGCTGGCTTTGCCATGTTAGAAGCCGGGTTATGTAGACGGAGAAATGCGACTAATGTCTTGGCTAAAAATTTGATAGTTTTCTGTATATCAGCCTTAGCCTTTTGGCTAGTTGGCTTTGGCTTAATGTTTGGTGATGGCATCACTTACAGTTGTGTTCCAGGAGAAAATAATAGTTTAAGTTTAGTGGGTCAAAAGGGGTTGTTTTTTAATCTTCCCTTTCCCCAATTTGGAAATCTTGGTTTTCCAGAATCAGGATTTAATTGTCTCAATCAAGATTGGTCTAATCGCTCCTTTGCGGCTCTATTTTTATTTCAGTTAGTCTTTGCTGGAACTGCAGCCACTATTGTTTCAGGAGCTGTTGCTGAACGGGTAAAATTCTGGGCATTTCTCCTATTTAGTTTTTTCCTGGTTGGTTTTATCTATCCCGTAACCGGTCACTGGGTTTGGGGACACTATGGTTGGCTAGCCAAGGCGCTAAAATTTCATGATTTTGCGGGTTCAACTGTAGTCCATAGTGTTGGTGGTATGGCTGGCTTGGTAGGGGCTTGGCTACTAAAGCCACGACAAGGTCGTTTTGGCTACAATTTAAGAACAGATAGATATGAAGGTCTCGAAACTGAAAAGTTCTCTGCCGATAATCTGGGTTTAGCCACCTTAGGCTGCTTAATTCTTTGGCTGGGCTGGTTTGGTTTTAATGGTGGCTCAGCAAAGGATCTCGATTATGTAGCTAATACCATCACAACTACCATGATGGCAGCAGCAGCTGGTGGAATATCCAGCGTATTTTTTAGTCCAATTATCCTGGGAAAACCCAGTCTAGCCTCAATTATCAATGGCATTTTAGGTGGGTTGGTGGGAATTACAGCCTCAGCTGCTTTTGTAGATATCAAAAGTGCATTTATAATTGGCTCTATCAGCGGTATTTTTGTCCTTTTAGGCGAATATTTTCTACAAGTTTGGAAAATTGACGACCCCGTAGGTTCGATTCCTGTTCACCTTTTCTGTGGATTTTGGGGAACGATTGCCTTAGGAATCTTTAGTAGCAATAGTTCTCTGTTGTACTCGGAACTTGATGTATATGACGATCCATTATTACAAGTGTTGTGTCAGTTCTTAGGCTGGCTGATTATTATCATTGTAACAGCTCTATTGAGTTTATTAGGTTGGCTATTAGTTAGCCTAATTTTATATTATGCAAGCCATATCAATGAGCGGATTAGCGGCAAACAACGCCATAGGAAACAATTACGTCAAACCCAATATTTTCAATTGGGAGAATTTATCTTAACTATTTTTGAAATTGCTCGTCGAGGAATTAGGGTATCTTTGGAAGAAGAAATCAGTGGTAGCGATGGAGTTTTTTATAATCCTTAGAAGAATCTGGCTTATCAGTAAATAGCTAAGTCTTTAAAAGTAGGCAATAAAATAAATTTTTATTGACTAAAACCAGTCTATTAAGTTAGATTAATTAGTTAAATTAATTAGTTATTTAGTTAACTGTTTGCTAAAAATCCATGCATGAATTTCCTATTCCCTGTTCCCTGTTGCCACAACTACTGATTTAACAATTTAATTTAACAATTTAACAATTTAACAATTGATTACCCCAAATATTTAGCAGCTGGACAATCTAATTTTATTAGATAGTTTCTCAACCAATTAGCATAATTCTCATTATTCCTATCCCATCGACGGAAAAAACGTGGAAGAGATTTTTGTTTAAACTGGTAGTAACGCTCTGATACTTTACAAAGATTTATAGTAGCTTGCTTGAATTCACCTTGACTAGCGAGCTCTTCTATAGCATAGGAAAACTGCAATTGATCTAACATTGACTGACATAGCTTGGGAAAAGCACTATTTTGACTCTTTATCTTTCTAAGTTGCTCTATTTGTTCTTTTCTGGTAGTAAATTGGCGTCTGCATATGTCCTCAGAAGCAAGGTTTTTTAGTTGATCGTCTGCTCTTCTAGCACTAGTACACTGAAATACACCAAAGGTAATGACTAGAAACAAGGCGATCAAGCCACCCCAAAAACTAATGGGTGATGGGATTCTGCTAGCTGATGAGGTAGCCAAGGTTGTGGCTTGGTCTGGCTCTAAAGGTACTACAGTTGATTGGTTGGGCTCGTCAGTTGTTAGATCTGGGTGTTTGGGTTCATCAGTTGTCAGCTCTGAGTGTTTAGGCTGGTCAGTTGTGAGATCTTGGTCTTGAGTAACTGGGGTGATTGGTAGGTTAGGAAAAGCAATGGCGATGGCTTGATCAGTAGCATCTGTCGTCAGCTCAGATGCCAACCAATAGTCTGTACTGGTCAACTGTGCTAACTCTTGAGCTACCCAGCTGTGATTAAAAACAACCTCATAAATACGGTTAGAAACTTTTAAATTTCCCCCCTGGTTAATCACCACACCGGAGTTGAGCAACACTTTTTGTTCCCAACTGTCATTTGCCATCATGACTCCCTGCAAAATTTTCTGATATAGCCGCAGGAATTGTTCTTCGAGCAAGAAACTACGAATATCTTGCAGAAGTTCAGCGGCTTCCTGAGTTTCCCAATTTTCAACGAAGTGAGTTTTGACTAGTTCTTCGACTTTGAGAGCTTCCTCACCAACAGGGATGGGAGATTTAGAGTCAAGGATAACTTGACAAAGCTTCTGGGTCAAAAAAGGCTGAGAGCCAGTCCATGCCAGTACCTCGTCTAAGACAACATCAGGGTTACTCAGATGCTCAGCCAATGCGAGTTTGAATGGTTCGAGGATTTTAGCCACCTCAGGTTTATCCTGCTTAGAGGTCATTTCATTCCTTGTGTATTCCAGACTATTTTTCCTTCAAACATATTTTGTGATAGTCTTGAATTTTCGATCAAGATTAACAAGGAATTTCTATGATCTACAAGCCAGGTTATGGGTAAGATATGGGGTGTAAACTACATGTCCACTACATGTCCATTACATCCAACCCCTCTGATGGCATAATCTTTCCCCCAAACGACTTAACTACATCTTCAAACAAGGGCATATCATCCTGTGGGATTTCCACTACTACTACCATTTTGGCATATTCCTCTGCTCCTTCTTCCTTGTATTCTATTTGCTCGAAGGGCAGGTCTGTTGTCCAATCGTCTGAATTGCTATCAATCATAGGGACGTTGGGCAACAGTTCTTCAACTGGGATAGCGCGAGGTTTAAAAGGCAGATCGACGCAAAATCGAGGCAGTGCCTGATGAGAAAAATTAACGAAATCCACGGGATTGCTAAACACGACTGAAACTTGGACTTTCATAATCTATGCTATGGTATTAAATCTATTGAGACTAAGTTGAATTAATACATCATAGCAAAGATGAGCAGTGAGACAGCCTCTGACTTCCAGTCATGGCAAATCTGGGTCTAATACCCCCGTTAACCAAACTGGTAATATGAACATTATATTGTATCGCAATGACTCAATTTAGGAATTGATGCCTGGTGAATAAAGACCTATCAAGGAGTTTGGTTTACGAGTTCCAGCCTCATCAGATTATTTGTTTAGAGCATGACAATACTCGTTTATACGCTGAAGTGATCGAATTTGTGTCATCGCGACAAATGTGTTGGGTGCGTTCTATGATATTGGTCACCTTGCATAGTCAAGAGCCTGTGCCAGTGGAACTCCCTGAACAGCTTACTCTTTACGACCTACGCTCTGGACCGGATTTACTTTGGCCAGCGAGTTTATTACGACTAGCCTTAGACACTGAAGTAATTCCCCTCTTGGTTCGGTTAGATGACCCTGATGTCAATGTAGAAAGTGACCCTGATGCTCGCCAGCAACTAAGTTATTTTATCTGTGCAGTTTGGCAAGCTTATCCTGAAAAGTTTTAAGTTTTTTTAATGGTTAATCGGTAATAGGACTTTGCCAACTCAATGGTGATCTGATCACGACTCAAGCAGTAGCAAGTCAGACCCCTTAGGAGAGTAAACTAAAGTTGTAGGGGTTTTGCCACATGTAGCTGTCAGAGCTTGCCCCAACCCTGAAAGTCATGGCTAAAAGTCATGGCTAAAAGTCATGGAGTAGTTACCAAGCCTCCGAGCTGGTCTAGCCTTAGTTTATAACCACTTTTTCTAGTGACTCGGAACTAGCTGTACACGACCAGCATCCATCTCAGACATTAATAATTCCAGTGCTTCGTAATCCACATCAGAGATGTAACCAGTTTGAGTTAGTTCGTAGTTAATTGCATTTTCTATATCAGGAGTCAACTTCCTA
>NZ_JAAHGN010001560.1:0-1105 GCF_010672485.1 Moorena sp. SIO2C4
TCCCAAAGAGAGGAGATTCGGATTCTAGATGCTGGTTGTGGGACAGGGGTAGGCACAGAGTATCTAGTTCACCTCAATCCCCAAGCCTCAGTAGTGGGGATTGATATTAGTGCTGGAGCCTTGAAGGTAGCCCAGGAACGCTGTCGCCGCTCAGGTGCTGATCGGGTCGAGTTTCATCACCTGAGCTTGTACGATGTTGACCAAATCGAGGGTCAGTTCGATCTAATTAATTGTGTGGGAGTGTTACATCACTTGCCAGACCCGATCCGTGGGATTCAATCTATAGCTAAGAAACTAGCACCGGGGGGCTTATTTCATATCTTTGTCTATGCTGAATTAGGACGCTGGGAAATTCAGTTGATGCAGCAAGCGATCGCACTTTTGCAGGGTCAAAACCAGGGAGACTACCAGGATGGGGTGAAGGTCGGTCGTCAATTATTTGAAGCTCTCCCAGAAAACAACCGAATTGTCAAGCGAGACCGGGAACGCTGGGCTTTGGAAAACCATCAGGATGAATGCTTCGCGGATATGTACGTTCATCCCCAAGAGATTGACTATAACATTGAAACCCTATTTGAACTAATCGATGCGGCTGGCTTGGAGTTTCTTGGGTTTTCCAATCCCCGCTACTGGCAGAAAGAGCGCTTATTTGGCAAGAATCCAGAGTTAATGGCACGCTCAGAACGTCTGAGTGAACGGGAGCTATATCGGTTAATTGAATTATTAGATCCTGAACTGACTCATTATGAGTTTTTCCTCACCCGTCCTCCCTTAGAGCGAGTAGATTGGTCAGAGGATAAAGACCTGTTAGCCGCAATTCCAGAACGGCACCCTTGTATGACCGGTTGGCCAAGTAAGTCCCTATTTGACTATGATTACCAGCTGGTTAAGCTATCAGACCAGGAATTTACGTTTCTCGAAGCCTGTGACGAGAATGGTAGCTCACCCGACGACTCATCCCAAAGCCAAACTGTAGCAGAAATTATTAAGCATGTTAACTTCGATTTAGATGGAGTGCGATCGCTACTCCAACGGCAGTTGATTATGCTCAAAATTGATAGTTGATAATTCAAGAATTCAGCGGTCAGCGGTCAGCGGTCAGCGA
>NZ_JAAHGN010001561.1:0-1101 GCF_010672485.1 Moorena sp. SIO2C4
TTATGCGGATCAGGGGGGTTAGGTAACAGGATTTGGGAAATGTCGTTGTCAGTCAATGGTTGGTGAGCACTCAATCGCTAAAAACCTGCACCGGTTCTAGGGAGCGAACCTATAAGTCATAGCTTATAACGACTGATGCCCGATGCTGAATTTATTATTATTTTTGATTTAGGGAAGCCGATGGAACCAGACTCTGAAGACTCTTAGGGATTTGGGTGATTCGTGATTCCATAGCGCTGCACCCAAGTAAGAATTAAGCTATCAGCAGACAGCTGATAGCTTAATTCTTACTAATTTACGACAAAAATTTCAAGCCTAAAAACAAAGCAGCAATTGTTCCAGAAACACAAATTTCTCCTTGTTCAATTTTTTTCATAACCTCGTCTACAGGTACCAAAAAAATTTCAACCTCTTCGGTAATATCTAGATTTTGAGTACCCGATGGTTGAGCTTCTTGCGCCATAATTAAATTAATTTTATTGGTATCTTTTACCGGATTATCATATAAAGTTGCTAAGGAAACCATATGCTCGGAAACATAACCAGTCTCTTCTTCTAATTCCCTAGCAGCTGCTTTTATACTATCTTCTTCCATTGAGTTGAAACCACCCCCAGGGAGTTCCAATAAAATTTCTCCCACTCCATGGCGATATTGACGGACAAAAACAACATTGCGATCGCATGTAATTGCCATGATCAGCACAATATCCGGTCTAACATTAATGAAGTAGTCATCAACAACTTGACCACTGGGTAATTCCACTTCATCTTGCCTGACTCGACACCATTGGTTGTCAAAAACCAACTTTGATTTAAGGGTTTTCCATGGCTTTATTGAAATCATTAAATTACTGAATAATTACAAAACTATAAGTTAAAGTATGAAGGATAAAGGTTTAAGGTTACCGGTTGATTTAGAGGTTTAAGGTTACAGGTTGAAGGTTGAAGGTTGAAGGTTACAGGTTGAAGGTTACAGGTTGTAGGTTGTAGGTTATAGGTTACACCTTATAGGCGGCAGATGATCGGGCACACCTATTCCTCACCATCGTCCTAGTAGAGTATAACCTTGGCCAATAGGCCACGCTACGCGAACAAGCTACA
>NZ_JAAHGN010001562.1:0-1100 GCF_010672485.1 Moorena sp. SIO2C4
TGGGTGTTCGGTATGCTACCCTCAGTTGGGATTGACTGGAGCGAATTGTAGAAGGGTTTGGTGAACGGGATAGACGAGCACGGGTACGGGGGGTAGGTGGCGGGGTTGACCGAGATTTATGTGATTTTGCGGATGAGCTTTGGCGGCGCGCTTTCTGTTTTGGTTGGGATTTGGAGGGTTTAATGTCCTTAGTTTGTGGCTGTTTGCTAACGTGGCGACGCGGGCGGCGGCGGGAGGAGGTTGGTTTCTGTTGTTTTTCCACTGCTGAATCTTAGGCTGAGGTTTACCAGATACATAAAACCCGAAACAATCTGCTAGTTCTCGGAATTTTCTGAGTATGGTCTAATCATAAGGGAGAGAACTTTAATGAATGTAGCGCTATCAAGGTTCCCTTTCAGTTTTTCTTGAGTCTTCCGATTACAGAGTTTTGATCTAGTATCAACAGTTGAAGCGCCCATCTATCACACCTCCAATAGAACCTATGCAAGCCTATTTTAGGACTGGTTTGGTTTTGATGGATCATCTACCCCAGACTTTGGCAAAAATTGTAGCGCCCATTCTACCTGGCGGACCATTCCTCTGAGCATGTTGATCTCTTCTGTGGTGGGGGTTGCTCGGTTTAATAGACGTCGCAGCTTTTCCATCCGTGCTGCTTTGGTATGGGGGTAAAGATAACCAATTTTCAATAGTAGGGCTTCTAGATGGTTAGAGTAGCGTTCTATCAGGTCCAAAGGAGCAGAATCTTGGTAGGGGGGAGCGGGGGATAAGGGTTGACTTGGGACGGGTGATGGCTGGTGTGTACTTTGATAAAGTTGATATTGATAAAGTTCATAACAGCACACTGTTACGGCTTGGGCTAGGTTTAAGACTGGATAGGTGGAACTAGTGGGAATCCGGACAAACCGCTGAGCATGATTGAGTTCATCATTGCTCAATCCCCTAGATTCAGGCCCAAAAATCAGGGCAGAGGTTACGCCAGCTGACAATAACCAGGGTAAGGCGGTTCTGGGATGTTCGAGAGTAGTGGGGATGGCGCGGCTACGAGCGGTGGTTGCGATCGCTCTTTGACACCCGACTAAGCCATCTGGTATGGTTGCTAC
>NZ_JAAHGN010001563.1:0-1099 GCF_010672485.1 Moorena sp. SIO2C4
ATGGCCGACAATACCCTTCAATTTGAACTAATTACCACCATTAAGTATGGCCTGGAAGTCCACTTCAAAGATGACCCCAATGTATTCGTTGCTGGGGATTTGTTGTGGTATCCAATACAAGGACAACCCAAAATCAACCAAGCCCCCGATGTAATGGTAGTTATCGGTAGACCGAAAGGGCATCGGCGTTCTTATAAAACTTGGGTTGAAGATAACCTTAATCCCCAAGTCACCTTTGAAATAGCCTCCGAAACCAATACCATCAAAGAATTAGAAGAAAAGAAACTCAAGTTTTATCAGACCCATGGGGTAGAAGAGTACTATCTCTATGACCCAGATCGGACAAAACTGAAAGGCTGGTTGCGTTCAGGAAAAAAACTAGAACCCATCCCTCAGATGCGAGGTTGGGTGAGTCCCCGTTTAGGAATTACCTTTGAGTTAGTAGCATCTCAATTGGTACTCTATTATCCCAATGGTGAGCCTTTTGCTAGCTATTTGGAAATTAGTGAGCAAAGAGATATGGCTCAACAACAGGCAGAGCTCGAAAGGCTGGCAAAAGAACAAGAACGCCAACGGGCAGAGCAAGCGCAGGAAGCTTTAGAGCAAACGGAGCAAGCTTTAGAGCTTGAAAGGCTGGAAAAACAACAGGCATCACAACGAGCAGAGCAAGCACAGCAAGCTTTAGAGCTTGAACGAACTCGTATGAAAGCATTACTGGAACAATTAAAAGCCAAAGGGATAAATCCCGAGGATTTTAACCTATAATCTCTAGCAATTCTGATCACGAGTGAGATACAAATAATTTTTTCCCTCTTCCCTACTCCATTCCCCCCTTATTAAGGTTCCCCCCTTATTAAGGGGGGCTAGGGGGGATCCTCCCTACTCCCTACAACCCAAACAATTTTTCCTATGGTTCAGCAAATTACTCCCACAACCGATGACATCTTCTATCCCGAAAGTGACGGCAAACCAATGGCCGACAATACCCTTCAATTTGAACTAATTACCACCATTAAGTATGGCCTGGAAGTCCACTTCAAAGATGACCCCAATGTATTCGTTGCTGGGGATTTGTTGTGGTATCCAATACAAGGACAAC
>NZ_JAAHGN010001564.1:0-1095 GCF_010672485.1 Moorena sp. SIO2C4
TCTGAAGCAACTGACTCAAGCAACTGAATTACCCATGGTTACGGAAACTCAACCACCAGCTCCCTCTGAAACTGACCGTTTGCTGGCTGATGTCAATAGCCAACTTGCTGAGGGAAACGTTGATATTACTAATGCGCAACAGTTAAAACAGATGGTTGAATCCCTGGCTGATAGCCGGGGCATGGTCAGACTGGGATTCGTGGAAGCCTTCGGCAAAATAGGTAAGGTAGCTTCTCCGTTTTTGCTCGAAGCACTAGCTAATCACCCAAACCCGGTGGTGCGGAGGTCTTGTGGCAAGGCTTTAGCAAAAATCAGGGATCCCCAGGGAGTTCCTACCCTGATTGATGCCTTGTTAAATGATGAGGATACAGTGGTCAAGAGTTCAGCGGCTGGAGCCTTAGCCAGAATGGGAGAAGCGGCTGTGCCAAAGTTGATTGAGGTGTTGGAATCAGCGGATTATCCCCAAACGGCAAAAGGTCATGCCTCTTGGGCACTAGCTTTTATTGGGTCAGACGCAGCTGAGCACCTGTATCAGGCAATCCACTCGGAATCAGAAGATGTGCGGATGGCAGTAGTCGGAGCGATCGCTAATTTGGTGGATCAACCGGGTAATGACCAGGCTACAGAAATTCTCCTATTAGCACTGAAAGATGAATCTGTCAATGTTCGTGCAGAAGCAGCTACATCGGTGAGCCAACTTGACCCCCAGCTAGGGGTTTCCAATTTAATCCCGTTACTGGAAGACCCTAGCCAAGAGGTCAGGCGCAGGGCAATCTTATCCTTAGGGAAGCTTCAGGATGAAGCGGCTTTACCCGCATTAACAGCCAAGTTATCCGATGACCGAGAGGAAATTCGCCAACTGGTCAAGGTAGCGATCGCACAAATTCAGAAGGGTTGAAGGGTTGAAGGGTTGAAGGGTTGAAGGGTTGAAGGTTGAAGGTTGAAGGTTGAAGGTTGAAGGGTTGAAGATTGAAGGTTGAAGGTTGAAGGTTGAAGGTTGGAGGTTGAAGGTTGAAGGTTGGAGGTTGGAGGTTGTTCCCGTAGCGTGGCCAATAGGCCAAGGTTGTTCGCCCTGGGTGTTCGGTATAGGGTAGC
>NZ_JAAHGN010001565.1:0-1090 GCF_010672485.1 Moorena sp. SIO2C4
GCGGTATTTTTAATAAGCTGCGCGATTTCGTCGGTCTGAATGAGCCAGTGGAATACGAATACGAATATGAAGACATGGAGGGGGATGCCTACCCAACTCCCTACCCACAAGAGCAACCGGTGCAACCGCCATCAGAGGAGGAACGTCCAACCAGACGTCGTTCTCGGGAGCGGACAACGGTATCAGAAGCAGGCGTAGGGCCATCTCCCATCAATAATGTGATTGGCATGCCTGGAGCAGTCAATGGCATTTCAGAAGTGGCAGTGATTGAACCTCGTTCCTTTGAAGAAATGCCCCAAGTGATTCAGGCACTGCGGGAACGGAAGTCGGTGGTCTTAAACCTGACCATCATGGATCCAGACCAAGCACAACGAGCGGTGGACTTTGTGGCTGGTGGGACTTACGCTATTGATGGTCATCAAGAGCGTATTGGTGAAAGTATTTTCTTGTTCACACCAAGCTGTGTTCAGGTAAGTACTCAGTCTGGTGTGATTCATGAGATACCTACTCCCCAGGCCCCTCCTTCCCGTCAGACAGCTCCGTCACCAGCCTGGGGTTCTGAGCCAGATCAGATGGCTCAGTAAGAGTCAGGACTTGACAAGTGTCTAGTGTTCAAGAATAACATTAATATTTGAAAAGAGAGGTGTTGGGTTGCCTATAAAACTTGGCATAATTGGTGGCGGTGTCATGGGAGAAGCCCTCCTATCCCGTCTACTTGCCCAACAACTTTACCAGCCTGATCAGGTCTTGGTGAGTGAGCTGCTGGAGCAGCGCCGTGATGGTTTGGCGCAAAAATACGGGATAAGGGTCACTGCCAATAACCAAGCGGCAGCGGCAGCATCAGAGGTTTTGTTACTGGCAATTAAACCTCAGGTATTTGAAGCGGTAGCGGCAGAACTGGCAATGGGTAGAGGTGACAACGGTCGCAGCTTAGGAACGTTGCCAATGGTGATTTCAATTCTAGCTGGAGTGCCTCTGGAACGACTGGAAACCGCTTTTCCATCCCAGTCAGTGATCCGGGCAATGCCTAATACTCCTGCAACAGTTGGGGCGGGAATCACAGCACTAGCTGCTGGAAAATGGGTTTCGC
>NZ_JAAHGN010001566.1:0-1083 GCF_010672485.1 Moorena sp. SIO2C4
TTTCGCTACGCGAACAGATAGGTGAGAAAATTCAGTGCATAGTCGAAAATTCCTAGCCGTGGAAAGTATTTCTGCGGCTATTTTTTTGGGTTAGCAGGTTTAAGGTTAGGATGTTGAAGGTTAGCAGGTTTAAGGTTATTAGTGTTGAAGGTTAGCAGGTTTAAGGTTAGGATGTTGAAGGTTAGCAGGTTTAAGGTTATTAGTGTTGAAGGTTAGCAGGTTGAAGGTTAGTAGTGTTGAAGGTTAGCAGGTTGAAGGTTAGTAGTGTTGAAGGTTAGTAGTGTTGAAGGTTAGGATGTTGAAGGTTAGTAGTGTTGAAGGTTAGGATGTTGAAGGTTAGTAGTGTTGAAGGTTAGCAGGTTGAAGGTTAGCCATCAGCATTCAGCCAAAGACCTTGGCCTTCGGCTGAATGCTGATAGCTGAATGCTGAATGCTGATAGCTGATGGCTGATAGCTGATAGCTGAATGCTGATAGCTGAATGCTGATAGCTGATAGCTGATAGCTGAATGCTGAATGCTGAATGCTGAATGCTGAATGCTGATAGCTGATAGCTGATAGCTGATAGCTGAATGCTGAATGCTGATAGCTGATAGCTGATAGCTGATAGCTAAATGCTTACGATGCACCCGTCTAAGGTTCTGTTCGTAGGTATCCAAGAATAGTGCTAGTATTCAACAATCTTGGAAATCGATTCAGTAAAGCAGTATACTGAGGAGCAGGTAATATAAGTAATAGGATAATTTTCAGCAATACTTTTAAGGTCACCTTTGTCAGTAAAAAGCTTGGATCATGTCTGAGGGCATGGCCAATAAATCGGAGTGCGGCTAGGGCTTTGTGTCGTTCTGGAAATGATTCAAAAGCCTTGAAAATTAGGTACTTATACAGGTTAGCTAGGCTGTGCTGTTTCAGATATTGTAGAGAATCAGGAGCACTAGCAAAGGCTCGTTCAATTACTTGTAAGCAACCTGCTTCCATCTTGGCAGTATCAGAAGAGGCGGAATTAGCCGAGACTTGATATAAAATGTGTGGGTATGGTACAGCGACAAAGGGATAACGAGCCGCCAGCCGCAGCCACATATCCA
>NZ_JAAHGN010001567.1:0-1083 GCF_010672485.1 Moorena sp. SIO2C4
GATTTGTTCCATGGCTTGCATAAGGGCACGAACAATCGCTTCTGGTCCCATTGTTGGTGATACTAAATCCATTGCCCTGACAATGCCTTCTGAGCCATCCACCCAAAGAATGCAATCATTATGACCCTCACCATCCGGCTGATGATTGTTACCAATAACTGACAGGGGACGGCGGTCTCCCTCCCACACACTGGAAGTCTGTTGTAATTTATTGAGCCGACGACGAGTATTGCGATTCAAAGCAGACATAGAATAGTTTGGGTTGATTGCCTAAGTACCGACCATGAATAGCCAGTTGCTGGTGGATACTCCTATCTTACCGGGGTATAGTTGCACAAGCCCCCCTGATCCGAAGTTGCGTTTCACAGATTACATACATGGATTTGGGACACCACCAGACACCACCAGAAACTACCAGATCGAGATTAATAGTACTAGGTATGAATACAACTTTCGAGCAACACGTTCAGGAAACCCTTATGGTTAGTTGATTCCAGCTAATGGTGTTTCTCGTAACCAACAGGCAGCAATCACCGTTTTTGACACTCCTGCCTAACCCCCCTTCCCATGGCCTGGCTTTCTTCAATTCAGCTGGAGGAAAGCCTATACAGAAAATCCTGATCTAGAAAATCCTGATTGTTTTGTTTACCTATATCCCCAGCTCCCCAGCTCGAGAATACTAGTTGACAAAACTTTCTGACATGGATGTACGCTCTAAGGCAACTCCACAGAGGTCGGTTTAGCAATGTGCGGCAATCCCCACCCCAACTTTTCTCGCAAAACCCTGAAAAACTCTGGTGCTTGCAAACGGATAAATCGAGCGGAGTAAGGCGATCGCTTAACTTTTATTTTATCTTCTGGTATGACGTAGCAACCACCATTGCCATCAACTACCATCACCATCGAATTGGGAGTAGCGGGAAAAATGGTTAATTGCTCTGTGTCGGCAAAGACTAATGCCCGAGATGCCAAAGAATGGGGACAGATGGGCAACAGTTGCAACACCGGCACCTCAGGAGTTAATACTGGTCCTCCAGCACTTAGAGAATAGGCAGTAGAGCCAGTGGGTGTTGAGACTATTAA
>NZ_JAAHGN010001568.1:0-1083 GCF_010672485.1 Moorena sp. SIO2C4
GTGGGTGCCATGGGCATCTTGGTGGAATGGGCATCTTGGTGGAACGGGCATCTTGGTGGAACGGGCATCTTGGTGGAACGGGCATCTTGCTGTGGAATGGGCATCTTGCTGTGGAATGGGCATCTTGGTGGAACGGGCATCTTGGTGGAACGGGCATCTTGCCCGTTTCATTCCCAGTCGGGCTGTCCTTACACTGCCAAAGAAGCGGAAAATGAGTGCGAGCCCTTGGGTGGTGCGTTACGGGGCGGGCTGTCCTAACACTGGCGCTCGGTGTTGAACATGAGGCCAATCCCGCCCCTAACCCACCCTACGCAACTCCCCCAAAACCCCTCATTTTGATAAAAACTAAACGAAATTAAATACAGAATCGTTCAAATCCAGACCCATGGGCGAGTTTTCTATCAAACCAATCAAATCATTTGAACCGGAACTTTCCTGGATAGCGTAAATTCCTAGTCCCTGAACCACATCCCCAGAATCAAGGGTGACAAGGGTTTCTTCCAACTCATAGCCAGCAGGATTTGCGTTGAGTTGAATACTATCCTGAAAGAGATTCAAATCTGTGATGATAGCAAAATCACTCTCGCCTAGATCGTCATAGTATGCTTGATTAGCATCACCAAGCACAAATAGATCTCCTCCAGAACCACCAGTTAACGAGTCAATTTCGTCCAAACCGGGTCTTATCGCAAGGGGATTAACACCAACGAGAATATCATTGCCATCACCCCCAAGGAGAGTATCATTACCTATGCCACCCTCAAGGGAGTCATCGTCATTGCCACCATCTAGTAAGTCATTACCAGCATCGCCAAACAGTTCGTCAGTGCCGCCACCCCCCCAAAGGGTGTCATTTCCGGGGATAATAATTATAGGCTGCTCTCCTGGAGCATTGCGATCGCCAAATAGCCGATCGTATCCACCTCCACCACGCAGTTGATCATCATCACCCAAACCAAAGATTCTGTCGCTGTTGTTTGTGCCAGGTAGCACATTAGGATTGCTATTACCAAAAATATCTGCCATTTTATTGTCCTCCAAATTTAATTTGATTGTTTAGTTCATCAAGGGTTTAGGGTCACA
>NZ_JAAHGN010001569.1:0-1079 GCF_010672485.1 Moorena sp. SIO2C4
TTTGTACAAAGATGGCCTTCCTTTGATGAAACGACTAATTCAAGCTCGTTGCTCTATTACTGCTCCTCCTACTCTTCCGATACCTCTCTAAACCTGACCAAACGTCTTTCCAAAAGAGCCACACCCAATTAAATTCGCCACGGGTCGCACCGCAAAGTTGGGGGGCTAGGGGGGCGAAACTTGCTGTAAGTATAACCACCGCTCGCTGAACTTTTAGCTTAAAAAGACACAGATAGATAAAGCAATGCCCTTGTCTACCAAGTTGATTGCTGGTTTAAGACAAGAACTGGGTAGAATTCGGTCAGTAGGATTGCTGAAAACTACATACTGCTGCTCAAAGCTTCGCCAACTATTTCTAAACCTCTAGTCACCAAAGCTGCTGTGATGCTGATCTGATGGTGGTCTTGAGAGGATTACATATAGATGGTTAGAGGAATGCGATCGCGTAGCGTGACCTGCATGTCAATCGCTTTTAGCGTGACCAAAGGTCAATCGCGTAGCGTGACCATTCGCGTAGCGTGGCCCAAAGGCCAAGGTCAATCGCAAAAATAAACCCCTAATAAACATGGGATAATCATTCAGCTATCAGCATTGAGCTAATGCGCTACGCCCACGGCTGACGGCTGACGGCTGACATATCAATCAACGCCAAATCTTAATGTTGCCCTTTCCGCCTCCACTGACTAGGATTTGTCCATCAGGGCTAAAAGTAACCGGATAACAACCATTCAGATTTCGCAGTAGCTCACCAGTCCGTAGGCTCCAAAGTTTAATCTCGTTTATACTGGCACTGACTACTGTTTCTCCATCAGGGCTAATAGCAATAGAAAGCACCGCTGTTGAATGTCCAGTTAGAGAAAAGATTAGTTTTTCAGTGTGGAGATTCCACAGTCTGACGGTTTTGTCAGTGCTCGCGCTAGCGATAGTCTGACCATCAGGACTGATCGCAATGGAAGTTACCCAGCCTGTATGTCCCGTAAGAATAGAGCGCTGTTGATACCTGCGTCTGTTCCACAGTCTGATGGTTTTGTCATTACTAGCACTAGCGATAGTCTGACCATCGGGAGTAATAGCAACAC
>NZ_JAAHGN010000157.1:0-10024 GCF_010672485.1 Moorena sp. SIO2C4
TCCAGTGACCGTCCTTGGTATTCCCTCGTTCAGACAGGAAAGACTGAAAGTCTTGATCTAATCAGTTCTGGTCCTACTCCTCCTAATCCAGTGGCGCTGTTGAATTCCCAGAAAATGAAGCAGCTATTTGATGAGTGGCGACAGACTTATGATTATGTGCTAATCGATACTCCTGCTGTGGTAGGGGTTGCTGATACCCAAAGTGTAGGCAGTTATGTGGATGGAATTATCTTTGTTGCTGGCATGGAATGCAGTACCCATGATGATATTACCCGTTCCTTGGAGATTTTACGGAGCAATCAGTGTACTTTAGCTGGGGTGGTGGCAAATTTTGTTAATAACAAGCATGGTAACAGTTACTCCTACCGGCAATCTGCTGGTAATCCTCCCCAGTCTGAGCATGAGAAGAGTAATCTGGGATTGGTTAGGCAGTCTTGGTAATCGTTACTTCACACAGCTATCAAAAATTTATAGGGATCCGTGTAGGAATTGTGATAATTTTTGTTCCCTGTTCCCTACTCCCTGTTCCCTGTTCCCTTTGCTATAGATTAAATATTTACAGTGAAAAAACAGCCATTACATAATGCATTTAAGTTCTGGAAAAATATTTCCAGTGGCTCTAATAATCGCCAAATTTTTGGTGCTGCTGCTAAAGTAACTGCCATGACTGTACTGGTAAAAATAGTATCTGTGGGCAAAGAATTTGTGGTTGCTTGGAGTTTTGGCACCAGCAATGAAGTGGATGCATTAGTGATTGCCTTACTATTTCCTCAGTTTATTGGTAATGTAGTTGCTGGTTCTTTTAAACCTGCTTTTATTCCTACTTATATACGGGAAAGAGAGCAACAAGGACAACAACAGGCTCAGAAACTTCTTTCTGGAGCAATGTCTTATGTAATTGGATTGTTAATCTTGGTTACCATCCTCATGGTAGCTTTTGCTCCCTTCTATTTACCTAAAATTGCACCAGGTTTCGACTCAGGCAAAATCGAGTTTACTTTTCAGCTACTCTTAGCAGTTTCTCCTCTAATTTTAATTAAGGGAATTGTTACGATTTGCCAGGCTGTTTTAAATTCTGGAGAACGTTTTGCCTTGGCTGCTATTTTGCCCATTGCCATCCCTGCCTTAAGCATTATCTTACTTGTAAAATTTTCATCTTGGGGAGTCTTTGCCTTAGTTATAGCACTACTAGGAGGAACTTTAATACAAATTATTTTCCTAGGTATATCACTGAGGCGAAAAGGCATTAGCTTAATACCAAAACTATATAAGCTTGACTCTAAGCTTAAAGAAGTCTTTCGGCTCTATGGAGCCTCTGCTGCTGCTGCATTCCTCATAGGAAGTACTAAATTAGTAGACCAATCAATGGCAGCCATGTTAGCACCGGGAAGCGTCGCAGCCCTGAGCTATGGCTATAAATTGACAGCTTTGCCCCTTAGTCTTGTCGCCATAGGATTAGGGACAGCCGTTACTCCTTACTTTTCTAAGATGATCGCCAGGGAAGATTGGCAAGGGGTAAAACATACGCTAAAAAAATATCTGAAGCTAATATTCATCACAACTATTCCCTTAACCATTATTCTCTTAATTTGTTCCATTCCTATAGTTAGGATTCTCTTGCAAAGGGGATCATTTACAGCAGATGACACATATTTAGTGGCTCATATTCAAGCTTTGTATGCCTTACAACTTCCTTTTTATATTGGCAACATTTTAGTGGTTAGACTAATTACTTCAATGAGGATGAATTATGTATTTACTTGGACTTGTGCATTTAATTTACTGGTAAATATTGTCTGCAACTTTTTATTTATACAATGGATTGGAATTGCTGGAATTGCTTTATCTACTAGCCTAATTTATTTGATTTGTTTTTTGATGCACATTACATTTATAAATAAAAAACTTAACAAAAATTACCAACAAAAAATATGAAAATAACGTTAGTGATTTCATCTCTTTCTTGTGGTGGTGCAGAACGTGTTTCGGTTTTGCTTGCTGAAGGATTTGTAGAAAAAGGTCATCAGGTAACACTTATCACGATAGCTGGTAAAGAACGTGATTTTTATAAACTTTCACCTAAGGTCTCTCGATTAGCTCTGAATATTGCGGGTGCTTCACACAATGCTATTCAAGCTTTACGAAATAACTTACACAGATGTTTAGTTTTAAGAAAAGCTATTAAATCTACTAATCCTGATGTAGTTATTTCCCATTTAGTAAATACAAATATATTAACTATATTATCTTTATTAAAAACTAATCTGCCGACAATTATTACTGAACATTCTTACGGCAGAGAAAAATCTGATAAACGCAAAAAGTACAGTCTTAGAAAATTAGTTTATAAATACGCTAATAAATTAGTGAGTGTAAGTAAAGAATTAGATCAGTCATTCCAATGGCTAAATCCAAATAAAAGAGTAGTGATATATAACCCAATAGTGAAAATACCAGAGAATGATCTGATTGAAGACCATGTCTTACATAATCTAGGTATAGATTCCCACAAAAATTGGATCACAAGTATGGGGAGGCTAACAAAACAAAAAGGTTTCGATATTCTAATCAGCGCATTTTCAAAAATTGCCCATAAATATCCCGATTGGCAAATACTAATCATAGGGGAAGGACATTTAAAATCTGAGTTATTAGCTCTAATTAATAAACTAAATTTATCTGCTCAGGTTGTTTTAGTAGGTCGTTTAAGTAATCCTTTTCCTGTCTTAAAAAAGTCTGAATTATTTGTTATGGCTTCTCGCTGGGAGGGGTTTCCTATGGTACATTGCGAAGCCTTAGCTTGTGGATTACCAGTCATTGCTACGGATTGTCCTACAGGACCAAAAGAAATTATTCGTCACAACGTAGATGGTGTCTTAGTTCCCAATGAAGACTCAGAAGCTTTAGCTACTGCCATGGAAAATTTGATGTCTAACTCAGAAGAACGTCAACGTTTAGCTAGCCGTGCGACAGAAGTCAATAAACGCTTTGCTTTAGAAAAAATTTTGCAAGATTGGGAAAAACTTTTTGAAAATGTGAGTAAATAATGAATTTTAGAGGATGGCTTTATTCACACTATTCTTCTCTACAAGGTAGAGGATACTCTGCTATTTTTGACAAGCTTAGTCAAGAAATTACTTCAGGAATACACCCTGAAACAACTCAAACAAACTTGATAAAAATTCTTAACCATTGCCAAAAAAATGTCCCCTATTATACTCAAATAATGGCTCAAATTGGCAATTATAAACTTCTTGAACAAAATCCAGAAGTATATCTTCAAAACTTGCCAGTTTTAACCAAAGATTTAATTCGCCAAAACTTTGAACAAATAAAATCTACGGATTTAAAACAACGACAGTGGTATTTTAATCAATCAAGTGGCTCAACCGGAGAACCAATAAGGCTTATTCAAGACCGGGCATATTTCAACCGTTCGATGGCGATTAAGTCGCTTTATTCTTATTTGGTTTCAGGTAGAAAATTTGGTGATCCACAAGCAATTTTATGGGGCTCACGAACAGATTTATTATCAAACAAAGGTATTAAAGCTAAGTTATCAAGCTTTCTTAGAAATACGACCTATATGAATGCTTTCTTGATGACTCCTGAAAAAATGGCGGGGTTTATTCACAAGCTAAATAACAAACCTCCTAAGATAATTATTGCCTACGTTCAGGCAATATATGAATTGGCACAATTTGCTGAACAGGAGCAAATAACCATTGTTCCTCAAAAAGCTATTATAACCACTTCCGGCACACTTTATCCTTGGATGCGCGAAAAGATTGAGTCTGTATTTCAATGCCAAGTTTTCAATCGTTATGGCTCTAGAGAAGTGGGTGATATTGCTTGTGAACTACCTGGTAAAGAAGGTCTATGGGCTGCACCTTGGGGCAGTTATATTGAAATTGTAGATGATAATAATAATCTCTTGCCAACCGGTGTTGAAGGAAACATCTTGGTTACTAATTTAACTAACTATGCTATGCCATTAATACGGTACAAAATTGGTGACAGTGGCACTTTGTTAGTTAACGAACCCTCACGGCAGATATTCAAGGAAGTTTCAGGTAGAATTACGGATATGTTTAAGCGTAAAGACGGCAGTCTAGTATATGGATCATATTTTACTTATCTTCTTTATTTTAAAGACTGGATTTATAACTTCCAAGTTGTTCAAAAGGATTATTCAAAACTAGTGATAAGAATCATGAAAGGAAATCAAGATTATCAGCCAGAGCAAAAAGAATTAGATGAAATAGTTAATCATTGCCAAATAGCGATAGGAGAAGAATGCCAAATTAGTTTTGAATTTGTTGATCAAATTTACCCAAGTGCTTCTGGTAAGTACCGATACACAATTTCAGAAATTTAAACAGGATTTGGAGCTTTTTATATATGCAAATATTTTAAATATTGACAGCACTTAGTAATCTTTCGCTTCAGTGTGAATTACTGCTTCACTTCTCCCAATCAATACTTTTAACAGATTACTATAATCTAATCAAAGAATTTGGAGGAGAGTAACATTCTAGACATGATCACCACGATGGAGGATGGAAAGCTATAGGTTTAATAACCTCTGGGGGAGATGTTTATACTGATAAACTTATTACTGGGAAGCCTTTTTTATAAACACCCGCTATGGGAATGTGCCCATATATTAAAGAGATTTTGACCAAACTTCCTGGCTCTAAGCGTCGATTCAGATTAATGTTTCTAGAACCAGGATCTGTAATCAAGTGGCATAGAGATAAAACTGACACTCTTGATGGAGCAATATCTTCTCGTTTTTATATTACAATTATCACTAAATTTAAGATAGTTTTTACAATTTTATAAATATATTATTGATGCAAACTTATGAAGTTTATGCAAAAAAAAAATGCTTTACTGTACTATAATATTTTATTGTCAGTAGCGTCATTTGCGATATTTTTTACAGGTATAGATAACTATTTGCACAATGCTGATATTGTCAATATTATTCCTCTTTGGTTTATTGCTGTATTTTGTTTAGCAACCTTGTTTTTGTTAATCTTAAAAATAAAAATCAATTATAAGTCTACTTATTTAATCATCTGGTGTGGAGTTTTTTTAGTTATTTCAATTGGATCTTTCTTTTTTTCATCTCAATCTAGCATTGCTTTTCAAGCCCTTGAAACTAGAGTTCTCTCTATGATTTTTGTGCTAATTATGCTAGTAATTTTATCCCAAACTAGTTTAGTACAAGCTTGTGCTATTTGGACTATATTATTTGCTGTTTTACTAGGAATTGCTAATAATATTTATGAAATATTTTACCCAGAAGCATTTTACTGGGATGATGTGGGACGCTCCGCAGGTTTTTACCTAGATCCTAATGATAGTGCAGGGACATTAACCCTAGGAATGCTTTTTACTGTCGATCTTTTCAAGCCTAAATATCGTATACTATTTGTTATTTTAGTTGGTTTGGGGGTTTTTTCTACATTTTCCAGAGGAGGAATACTTGGTTGGCTTATTAGTGTTATTACTCTGATTATATTTAACGTAATTCCACAATATAAATTGGTAAAAGCATTTCTATTTATAGGAGTATTACTTGTTGTAATCGGAAATCAAATAACGTTTTTTTTAGATAATAATTATCAAGTTAATAATTTAGAATTTTTACATGGAAAAGCTCAAAAAAGAATTGAAATTTTTACTACTGGATCTACTGAAGATAACGCTGCTCAAGAAAGGTTCCAGCTAGCTAAGTATGCCTGGGACTATTTTTCAGAAAAACCATTGTTAGGAAATGGAATTGGAGCTACGGAAGAATGGGAATTGGAATTAAATAGCCATAATATGTATTTATCTTTACTAGCAGAGCATGGCATTATTGGTATTTTTATTATTCCTTCTCTAATCTATACCCTTAATAAAAATACCCGTACTAACAAAAAATATTTAATCTGGAGTTTTGCCGTATTTATTTTGGTGTGGTGCCTTTTTAATCATCGAATTTTATATTATCGTCCTGTTCTTATGTCCTGTGCTTTATTAGCAGTTATTAACAAAAAAGGCAAAGTAAAATGAGAAGCGTTATGTCAACTCAAACAATAGCCATTTTCCTAGCTTCCCTCCGGGGTGGTGGTGCAGAACGCAATATGCTCAGACTCGCCAATGGTCTTGCGGAACAAGGTTTAAAGGTAGATTTAGTTCTGGCGCAAAAAGATGGTGCTTATTTTTCGGAGATATCTCCCCAAGTTAATCTAGTTCACCTTGAAGCCAAACGGGTGCTGTTGAGCCTACCTAAGCTAGTGCGATACCTGAAACAGGAAAAACCTGCTTACCTCATCTGCGCTATGGATTATGTTAACTTAGTTGGCTTGTGGGGTAAATTTATTGCTGGAGTACCCACCCGCATCATTGTTACTGTGCGTAACACTCTCTCTTCTGAGGGCAATCAATCCCCATGGAAAAACCCCTTAATTCACGGCTTAATCCATCACTGTTACCCTTGGGCAGACTCCATTGTAGCGGTATCGGGAGGTGTGGCAGATAACCTAACAACTACAGTTAATTTACCCCGCAAGCACATCAAAGTTATTTATAATCCAGTAGTTACCCCTAATTTACTGCTCAAAGCTCAAGCTACCATAGACCATCCCTGGTTTTCTCCCAGAGAGCCTCCCGTAATTTTAGGAGTAGGTAGACTCACCAAGCAAAAAGACTTCCCTACCTTAATTAAAGCCTTTGCCATCGCTCAACAAAACTGTTCCGCTCGATTAATGATTTTAGGGGAAGGGGAAGAACGCCCTAAATTAGAAGCCTTAGTCAAGGAATTGGGCTTAGAAGATCAGGTAAGTTTACCAGGATTTGTTAATAATCCTTTTGCTTACATGGCTCAAGCAGCCTTATTTGTTCTGTCTTCTAATCGAGAAGGTTTACCCACGGTGTTAATTGAAGCTATGGCTGTGGGAACCCCTGTAGTAGCAACTAACTGCAAAAGTGGCCCAGAGGAAATCTTAGCAGGGGGTAAATACGGCAATTTAGTTCCAGTGGGGGATGTGGAGGGTTTAGCCCAAGCAATGGTAGCTACTTTGAATAATCCCATTGCCCCGGAAGTGTTGCAATCTAGAGCTAAAGAAGAATTCTCCCAAGAAAAGAGTACTACTGAATACTTAAAACTATTGAATTTAAGCACAGATAATGAGTAATGCCACAGATAAATTGAGTATAGTCCTTCTTTCCACTGGTTTAGGAGTAGGGGGAGCAGAACAACAAGTTATGTATCTTGCCCATGCTTTAGTAGCTAAAGGTCACCAAGTAAGGATTCTTTCTCTAATTCCCATAGGTCAAATGGGTTTAGAAGCCCAAGCCCAAGGATTATCTGTCCATAGTTTAAACATGAAACGGGGTGTACCAGAACCCAGGGCACTACTAGAGTTAATTAATCTCTTACGCCAATGGCAACCGCAAATTGTACACAGTCATATGTTCCACGCTAATCTGATGGCTAGGATCGCCAGGATTTTTACTCCCATACAGGTTTTGGTGGCTACAGCTCATAATCTTAAAGAGGGGGGACGTTGGCGAGAAGTTGCCTACCGTTGCACAGATCCTTGGTGTGATTTAACCACTCAGGTGAGTCAAGCCGGTTTGGAACGCTACATCAAAGTGGGGGTAGTACCCAAACATAAAATTAAATTTATACCCAATGTTGTGGACAGTGAAAAATTTCAACATCACCCTGAAGTACGCAGCAAAATTCGCCAGGAATTAAATCTAGGAGATGAATTTGTTTGGTTAGCAGCAGGGCGTAACCATGAGCAAAAAGATTATCCCAATATGCTCAAAGCCTTTGCTCAAATTGCTCAAAGATATAAAAATGCAATTCTACTGATTGCTGGAGATGGTTTTTTAGGTTCTAAGGAAGAAACTTTGGCGGAAAAGTTGGGCATTGAATCCCAAGTAAGATTTTTAGGGGTACGCCGGGATATACCAGCTTTGATGAGTGCTGCCGATGCTTATTTGATGTCCTCAGCTTGGGAAGGAATGCCAGTAGTACTTTTAGAAGCATCTGCTTCTGGTTTACCTATGGTAGCTACTGATGTTGGGGGTAATCGGGAAGTGATATTAGATGGTAAAACGGGAATTATCGTACCACCTCAAAATTCTGAAGCTTTAGCTAAAGCCATGCAAAATCTGATGGAATTACCTTTATTTGAACGTCAGAAAATGGGTCAGCTAAGTCGGTATTATATCGCAGAAAATCATAGTTTTGATCAGGGATTAATAAAGTGGTTAGAATTATATTACCAGTTATTAAATCATAAACAAAAAAATCTATAAAATTTATAAATACTGAAATGCTTAGTTTTGTGATGACATTTATTAAACAGATAAAAACTTACTTGTTTATGTTTAATAAAACCAATAAAACACTGATTAATGATATTACTGTCGAATTAAATAAGTTATTCAGTTTAGAGAGTGTTAATTTGACGAGACTAATAAACATTGAAATTCGTCATAATTCTTTTATATTGCTTTTTGAAATCAGCAAAAAACAAAATGTTTATGTTAAAATTATAAATTATAAGACATCAAGTCTTAGTAAAGCAATCAAAAATCACGATTCAATATCTAAGGGATTACATGAGTATAATTCCCTTTTATGGATTAATAAAAATTTAAATTTTTTGACAAATATAAATACCATTGAACCCATCACTTATTTGTCAAAATTCAATGCTATTGTCACCAAAGAAATAATCAGTTTTCAGCTTTATAAAAATCTCCATTATCAAAACATTGAAACAACGTTATTTTCCATCGGATCATGGTTATATGAATTCCATCAAAAACAAGGATATGAATATACATTTGTAAGCCAAGCAGACTCTTTGTTAGAGCAGATAGATATTGAATACAAAGAAATCCTGCAAGGCTCATATACTCCCCAAAACATATCATTTGGAATTGGGCTTAACAATTTTGACATTCGTGATGTTTTAATCAATAAAAATGATGTTTATTTGCTAGATTTAAATACAACTCATGAGATAGTACCTCATTTACAAGATGTAGGCAGATTTTTGGCTTCGCTGGAATTAGCTTATTGGGGAACAGCTAAATTTGGAATTAAGACTGTACCAAAGAGCTTAGCTAATGCATTTTTAGATGGTTACTGTTATCAGCAAAAATCCAAGGATTTGAGAAAAACTGCTAATTGGTTTGCTGCTCGCTATATCTTCAAACATATTACTCGCAATAATAAACGAATTAACGATACTAACAAAATTTATTTGAAAGGCTACTATCAACTCTTTGCTAAACCTTATTTAGAAAAAATTGTTCAAAACAAATTACTGCCTTGAGCAAGTTTATCAAAAGTAAAACAGTAGATAATAATGTGAAACCTAGTGACTACCTATCTCAAAAATAAATCTAAAATTCTCCATCTCATCACCCGTTTAGCTGTCGGAGGGGCGCAAGACAACACCCTCCTGACAGTGGAAAAACATGATCGTAATCAATTTGAGGTTCACTTAGCCTCAAATCCAGAAGGACAATGGTTGAATCGTGCTCAACAAAGTGCGGATACCTTCCACCCCATACCCCACCTAGTTAACCCGATTAACCCTATCTATGACCTTAAAGCTCTAACAGAAATAGTTCAATTACTGCGTAGAGAAAAATTTGATGTTGTGCACACCCACAGCTCAAAAGCAGGAATTCTTGGTCGTGTAGCTGCTCGCATTACTAAAGTTCCTGTGGTTGTCCACACTATCCATGGCTTTGCTTTCCATGACTTTATGCCTAGTTGGAAACGCCAACTCTATATTAATCTAGAGCGTAGTATGCGCCCCTGTACAGATTTTTTTCTTACCGTTAGTGAACTTAACCGTAAACAAGCTATCCAACTGGGGATCCTGAGTCAAGAAAAATCCCAAACGGTCTACAGTGGAATTGACTTTAGTAAATTAGACCGTCCTTGTCATCTCCCACAACTTCGACAGCAACTAGAAATTCCCGATGGTTGGCAAGA
>NZ_JAAHGN010001570.1:0-1074 GCF_010672485.1 Moorena sp. SIO2C4
TCACCCCTCCCCCAGCTACTACTCCCAGAAAGCTAGCAAGTATCAGTTCCGCTATAGTTCCAAAAAACACAGTACGGGGGGAATTGAGACTACCACTGAGTGCGATCGCAGCCAATTGGCTTTTGTCTCCAATTTCAGCTAAAAATACCGTTAGGAAACTTAGTCCTAGTAATTGCCAATCCATCGTCTAACCTTAAACCGTCTAACCTTCAACCTACCGTACGGGAACGCCTTTGGCGAACAACTGTCTAACCTTAAACCGTCTAACCTTCAATCTTAAACCTTCAACCTTCAAGCTTTAACCTTCAACCGTCTAACCTTCAACCTTCAACCGTCTAACCTTCAACCTTCAACCGTCTAACCTTCAACCATCTAACTAATACTAATTCAGTTTGATTGCATCCCACAGAAGCATAACTGATATCAACAGTAAAAGTGTTCCGGCAGCAGTATCTATCATCTCAGGGGAGAAGCGCTTAGCGAGCCAATGACCAATCAGTACACCTAGCAAACTAGTAGATATCAGTGCTGCGGCAGCACCAACAAACACAATCAATGGAGACTGGGATTCAGCAGTGATTAGTAGTGTTGCCAATTGGGTCTTGTCTCCCATCTCCGCTAGAAAGATGGTTAGGAAGGTTGAACTAAAGATTCCCCATACAGCCATCTGGTTTACTTTTACTGGCTGACTCTGGTCAGATTGAGTCACTGGAAAACTGCTCAAGATATAGGTACTCTATACAATTTACCAAAATTTGCATAACTTTACATAACTTCTGAGGGTGTGATCGCTCTCAAAATGTCAGGACTTAGGCGGTTAAGTTGATTTCGCCCCCCTAGCCCCCCAATTTTTCGGTGCGACCCGTGGCGAATTAAATTCTTAATGCGGAAAGGGCACCGGGAGGGGTAATGATGTCAAAGTCCCCCGAGCGAGCAATCCCTCGCTCGGGGGATTTAGGGGGCAAATGCGTAAGTCCTAAATGTAAATTCTTAAAACAAGTTGAGACTTTTCTCCCCCAAAATTCTTATGATTGCTTTGGTAAGCATTCAGCTGTCAGCTGTCAGCCGTCAGCC
>NZ_JAAHGN010001571.1:0-1073 GCF_010672485.1 Moorena sp. SIO2C4
AGACGAAACCTTAGAAGAGTGCAGCCTTACAACAAAACCTGCCACCTTTGATGCATAGCCTATCAACTATAAAGGCTGCACTCTTCTTGCGGTAACTTCTAACCAGTCTCTTGGCATGTTCTTCACGTTGTCTACTTATTTTAAGGTGTGTCCTGCCTAGCCTATTAACTGCTTTCCTACGGTTGGCTGAGCCTTTCTTTTTGCGAGATACTCGACGTTGGTAAAATTTTAAACGCTTTTCTCCCTTCCTGTAGAAATGAGGATTAGGTTCAGTATTTCCATCAGAGTCAGTATAAAACTCCTTTAGTCCTACATCCAATCCGACGTTTCTACAGGAAGGTTTTAGGTCTTCTTTTATGTCAACTGCTATGCAAAATTGCACATAGTACCCATCAGCTCGTTTCACAATTCGGACTCGCTTAATTTGATTTTTGTCAAATTGCCACAAGTCCCATTTCCCTTTGAGTTTAAGTTTCCCTATTCCTTTCTTGTCGCTAAAGGTTATAGCCTTTTTATCAGGAGACAGTTTCCACCCAGACTGCTTGTACTCTACCGACCTACATTGCTTCTGAAATCTAGGAAAACCCTTTTTGCCGGGTTTTTTCTTTTTGCAGTTGTCATAAAACCGGACTATAGATGACCATGCACGCTCAGAAGCTGCTTGTCGTGCCGTTGAGTTTAGTTCATTAGCAAAAGGAAACTGTTTAGCTAGTATCTTGCAGTATTTACTAAGATCATATTTTCCAGTCCCTTTATTGTCCATCCACAATCTAATGCAAGAATTACGAATAAACTTGACCGTCCGAATAGCCTCGTCTATTGCAGTGTACTGACTATCTTTACCGTACGCTTTGAATTCAAGTATGATCACCGGATATCGACCTCCTCCGTTACTATTTTATTCTACACTATCTGGCGACAAATACCCGGACAGATTCAAATATTTACGGCGACTAAAGTCGCTACTAGCTTTCATCCCGGAGACGAAACCTGATTAATAGTGCAGCCTTACAACAAAACCTGTCACCTTTAATGCATAGCCTACCAACTTGCTTTGGCTGCACTATTCTTGC
>NZ_JAAHGN010001572.1:0-1065 GCF_010672485.1 Moorena sp. SIO2C4
CTTAATCAATGGAGGCGCGCTTTCCTATGGCGAATTAAATTACGGGGTCGCGCCTCAAGTTTTAACCCTTTTCTGCATAGCCTAACAACCATAAAGGCGAGCCTGTCTAAGGTTTCGTCTCCGGGGGAAACCCCCAAGACCGCGCTGCATCGCTTTTTATCTAATAATGTCCAGTAAATTGGCCAGGGACGAAACCTTAGACAGGGTCGCCTTATTTCATATAACTTAAACTTATAACTTACAGACTGTCGCTTATTAAGGCGACCCTGTCTTACGGTAACTTCAAGGGCTCGATGATCATAGACAACACTCACCATCAAGATATTAATCAGACTCCAACTCGTTCTATCAATGACCAGATAAATCCTATCCTTAGGATTAAACATCTCCTCTAAAAGAGCGGTAACACAGGGAAACCAGATAGTTTCAATAGTAAAGTTTTTAAGTATCAAAAATCGCCTTATTTTCCGACGACGGCTCTCTAATAAAATAGGTAACGGCAGCGATTCTGCTAAGACTTCTAACTTAACCTCTTTGAGTAATTGTAAACTAATTACCATCAAGTCTAGTAATAGATATGCTGTGTGATGCAGCTGATTTGGGATAATTTTTTGGTATAGTTTAGCTATCATTTTGTTTAGATAGGTCAGGGCTATTACTTTTGACCTATCTTTTTGGGTGCGGCTCTTATAGAAAGACGATAGAATGGGGAATAGTTTTTTACCCCAAGCTGTCCTGTAGCAGTGTTTTGAGACAAAAAACCGAAGGACAGGACAGGCGCTTCACAGCAGTCTTTGCCAGGATTAAGTCAGACATATGCAACCATCTACCTCAAATGAAGACAGATTTTTTTCAGGAGCGCGAGAGCTATTTGAACAAATAGTTGATTGGCTCGGTTCAGAAACAGTGTGCGGTGCGCGAGCATGGGGAATTAGAGACGTTACTACTCGAAAATGGATACGAACTATTGAGACGACTGTTACAAGGTTACTTGGATAGACGAAGTAACGACGAAATCGAGGGTGATTGTTTAGGTAGGGACGGAGTAAACAGCTAGCAGGGCGA
>NZ_JAAHGN010001573.1:0-1062 GCF_010672485.1 Moorena sp. SIO2C4
TGCCTATTGCCTTCCCCTCCTGGGAGGGGTTAGGGGTGGGTTCCTCTTGCCTATTGCCTCTTGCCTTCAAACTTTTCCCTATTCCCTATTCCCTATTCCCTATAATCCTCAAGAGAATTCTCTCATTTTAAGCCAAAAGGAAGCGCCTCCTTTATTAACACCAGTCATTTCCGGGGATTGCCAAAGGGATGACATTATGGCTTTTAAGTATGGATCGTACCCGATGAAAGCGTTTGGCAAAATAATATCAAATTTACTACCTTCTGCCAAGAGGTAGGCGGCTAATACATACTGTTCAGAATAATGACGCTTTTCCCATTTTTGAGGATAATCATAGGGTAAAAATATATTATGAAATACTACAATAACCCCAGGCTTCAACTTGTAAAAAATATCTAAAAATATTACTGTAGCATCGGAATTCATAAATATTCGATGGGAATTATCTACAAATAATATATCCCCAGATTCCAGTTGATCAAAAATAGCAATATCGACAGTTTCTACGGGCTTTCGAATCACTTCATCACAGATTAAATCAACTTCTGCTCTCGGCTGAGGATCGATAGATATAATCTTAGTGTTTAGCCCACCATCCTTAATCGCTCGCCTAGCGAATTTTGTAGAGTTTCCTGACCCAACTTCAAAATAGAGTTTAGGCTTATTCAAGCGTATAATACTATAAAGGGAGACGGCATCAAGACCAGGGAGCCAGGGATTGAATAATGATGGCTCTGGGGATTGCTCTTTTATGGCTTTATTGGCGAATTTCAGCAGATTTTCCTGGTATTGCAAAAAGCTATTGAGATAAGTTTTGTAAGTGTCTCTACCTCGATTAATTATTTCATACAGCTTGGGATGAGGAGGCTTACCATGCCCATATCTCGATTTTTGATTTATGGGATAATCGAAATATAGGAATGTGCCTTTATAGGATTTTTCAGTTTTCATTTTTAATAGCAGTTATCAATTTGGTGAGGTAGTTTTGTCTTGGGGAGTCGGGAGTCGGGAGTCGGGAGTCGGGAGTCGGGAGTCGGGAGTCGGGAGTCGGAAGTCGGGAGA
>NZ_JAAHGN010001574.1:0-1061 GCF_010672485.1 Moorena sp. SIO2C4
CGCCCTATTCTAGATTTTGATACCCCAGGACGGCTAGAAATTCGCTATAACTCTGAGTGGCTTAACCAGTTGGATTTGTCTGAGATTATTGAGTTGTTAGCCACTATGACCGTAGGGCAAATGCTGGCGAAGGAAGGGTTTGCTGAACGCTATCAACAACAAAATCCTATTTTCCTCCATGAGTTTCTCTACCCATTGATGCAGGGCTATGATTCTGTGGCAGTCAAGGCTGATGTGGAGTTAGGGGGAACTGACCAAAAGTTTAATATTGCCTTGGGACGGGATTTACAACGGCATTTTGGGCAATCTCCCCAGTTCGGCTTACTGCTGCCAATTTTGATTGGGACGGATGGGATACAGAAAATGTCTAAGTCTTTGGGGAATTATGTGGGCTTGTCAGATGATCCCCTGACCATGTACTCGAAGCTGGAGGGCACACCAGATCATCTATTGACGCAATATTTTGAGCTGTTGACTGATGTGCCATTGGATCAGCTTCCAGAACAGCCACGGGAGCAGCAAAAACAATTGGCTCTGACTATTGTGACCCAATATCACGGTGAAGCAGCGGCAAAAGAAGCTCAGCAGGCAGCACTAAACTTAGTAAAGGGTAGCACTACTGGTACGGGGGATTCTGTGCCAAAATTTTCATTGTCTTCTGTGGACTTTCCCGCTAAGTTGTTCTATATCCTTAAAGAATCCGGTTTGTGCCAAAGTAGTGGCGAAGGCAGGCGACAGATTCAAGGGGGAGGTGTTAAGTTGGATGGCGATCGCATTTCAGCGGTTGACCAGACCTTTGATTCCCCTGATCAATTGGTGGGAAAGGTTTTGCAGGTGGGGAAAAAGAAGTTTGCCCGTTTAGTTAGTTGAAGGTATCAATGAAGGTTAGAAGGTTAGAAGGTTAGAAGGTTAGAAGGTTAGAAGGTTGAAGGTTGAAGGTTAGGAGGTTGAAGGTTAGGAGGTTGAAGGTTGAAGGTTAGGAGGTTGAAGGTTGAAGGTTAGGAGGTTAGGAGGTTGAAGGTTGAAGATCGGATTATTGTTCCTTTGGATGTGCCGAGCAA
>NZ_JAAHGN010001575.1:0-1058 GCF_010672485.1 Moorena sp. SIO2C4
TACGCTTTGCGAACGCTTCATCGCGTAGCGTGACAATCATGTCAATCGCTTCCCAACAGAATTCCGTAACTTATATACTACTTATTGAAATACGTAATCTGGGATAAACCTTTACCAAGATGACTCATGTCTGTCTATAGCAACGGGAACAGCGGATCTGGGAACAGCGGATCTGGGAGCAGGGAACAGGGAACAAAAATTCTCACAATTCATTTATGCTCTCAATATCCTTCTCTTGATGCATCGCTATTGCCTATTGCCTCTTGCCTCTTGCCTATTGCCTCTTGCCTCTTGCCTATTGCCTCTTGCCTATTGCCTCTTGCCTCTTGCCTATTGCCTATTGCCTCTTGCCTCTTGCCTCTTGCCTTAAAACCATAAGCAATCTCCCTCAAACCTTGCTGACAATTGCCCTATATTTACCTATTCACAACTCTCACAGAGATTGATATAGTTACCCTTGTCAGCAACTTTTAATCAAAAGGAGGATTAGAGCGATTCATGAAGTACTGCAAGTACTTTCTACACCTGGCAGCCTTTCTACTAGCACTAACTATTCTAGTGTTGCCTCTGCCAGCCCAAGCCCAAAGCGCTGCCACCATTAAAGCTACCTTTGCAAACACTGATTTAAGCGGTCAGGATTTATCCGGTCAAGACTTCCATAACGCTGTTTTTAGCAGTGTCAATTTACAGTCAGCCAACTTGAGCAATGTTAACTTTAAGGGTGCGAACATTACCAAAGTTAATTTCACTAATGCTAATCTACAGGGAGCAGATTTTAGCTATGCATTCATTAATGTATGTAACTTCAAGGGAGCAAATATTACCGGCGCTGACTTCACCTTTGCAATTTTGGATTCTAAGCAATACCGGGAGCTATGCAAAAATGCTTCTGCTACTAATCCCATAACTGATACTGGTGTTGATACTCGCTACTCTTTAGGATGTTATTGAAACTAATTTAAGTATTCAGCGGTCAGCGGTCAGCAGTCAGCGGTCAGCGGTCAGCCTTCAGCGGTCAGCCTTCAGTGGTCAGTGGTCAGTGGTCAGTGGTCAGTGGA
>NZ_JAAHGN010001576.1:0-1057 GCF_010672485.1 Moorena sp. SIO2C4
TTGTAGAAGTGCTCTCACCCTCTACAGAGGCATACTACCGGGGGAATAAGTTTGCCAAATACCGTAAGCTAAAAACCTTGCAAGAGTATGTTCTAATCCAGTCAGAGACAATAGGAGTAGAGTGCTTTAGGCGTAATCAGCAAGGGTTTTGGGTACTTTATCCCTATGAAAAAGGGGATACCTTTACCCTCGAAAGTGTCAACTTTTATCATAATGTAGAATTTAGAATGTAGAATTTAGAATTGGGAATTTAGAATTTAGAATTGGGAATTTAGAATTTAGAATTGGGAATTTAGAATTTATTTATAGCGTTTATCATAGCTATGATGTACAGAGATTTTGTTTGCTTATTACCTATTCCTTGTTCCCTAAAATCCATAAATTTGTACCTCATCAGTTTGATAATTACTATAGAATTAGTTTTGAGCCTTAGTGTTTTTAATAATTGCATGAATAATAGAAATTAATTCGTTGGATTCATTGAGTAAAGACAGCAATCTTGGTTCTAGGTTTTTCTCGGTGGCGATTAAGATTTTCAACCAATAATTGGTCTCTCTAGCTTCCTTGAGGGATATACTCATTTTATGAATAAAGTCTCGTTTACTTTCTGCATTTTGTGCTTCCTCAACATTTGCTCCAATACTTGTTCCAGAGCGGATTAATTGTTTGCTTAAATCATATCCAGTTCCACCATTTTGTCTCAGAAATTTACAGAGATTGACTATTCTTACGCTAAACTTTAGCGTTCTTTCTTGTATATCTTTTTTTGTCATTCTTGAGGAGCAGATCTAATTTAAGAATTTACTTTTAGTTTACTTTATCAATAAATGTATAAATATAAAAATGAATAATTTAGAATTTAGAATTAAGAATTAAGAATGAAGAATGAAGAATGAAGAATTTAGTTTTGTAGGGTGGGCAAGGGGAAATAAATTGGTTAGAGCCCTTAAGTTGACCAATCCCCTTGCCCACCAGGATTAACTAATGAAGAATTTAGAATGAAGAATGAAGAATTTAGTTTTGTAGTTTTGTAGGGTGGGCAAGGGGAAATAAATTA
>NZ_JAAHGN010001577.1:0-1055 GCF_010672485.1 Moorena sp. SIO2C4
TTAATGTTAATCGCAATCACATTGGCTCGAATATCAAGAAAAGCCCCAAAGATCGGAAGCCAGTGATTTCAGTAAAACGAAAGGGCACTAATCTCTACGGCAACGAAGTCGAAATCCTCGGTCCTTGTAAGATTGTTTATCAGCCGGATAATCCACTTGATTGTGGCGCTCGTTTGTGGATCGAAACTTTCAGTGATATTCACTTCATTGGTGGCAGTTTCCCGGCTAGTAGCTGATCATCATAGTCAGAGTCAGGGACTGTAAACGGGATTGACCCTAGGTTATGCTAAGCGATGCTCGGTACGAGCCGCTACGCGAACGCATTCGCCAATCCTAAGATTTACCTGATAGCAAAACCAGTATCTGCTCGCCTAATTGGTGAGATAAATCCTAATACAATATCTGATTTAGGAATTGATAGCTCTACCAATTTCTCAGCAATACGCAAATCAGTGCCATCGTAGTGTACCCAAACTTTTCCATCATGACTAACATCAATATGTAGATAACAACCGTAAGTGCGTTTAGAGCCACGCCATCCGTTGAAATACAGCAGGTAGTGTCCCCTCTCATCATCTAAAATAATCTGACTCTTAACCTGATCATCAGGACGCTCACCCAGCTTCCCAGTTTCTATGGTAATTTTACGAACAATTGACTTATACTTCCCTAGTTTATCCATCGCTCAATAGTTGCTTCATCGATCCGATACACCAACATTTTAACCTGATAGCGAGCCAGTAGTTCTGTAATAAAGTCTTCCTTGAAAAAATCTTCATAGGTATCATCTGGTACAGCTAAAAATAATGTTCGTTCCGGCATCTTTTTTTCAAGAGCATACTTATAAAAACTAAACTGACCCAAAGCTTGATAAAAATCATGAAGCGTTGAGACACCAATAAAGCTTTTTATTTCTATAGCAATTTTTTCACCATCTTTTTCAGCAGCAATTAACCGTTCAGCTCCTAAATCAACCTGAATCTTACGTTTGCCAGCTTCTACAATGAGGGGGTCATCCGTAATCAACCATCTTTCCTTGACTAGCGCTGCTTTTA
>NZ_JAAHGN010001578.1:0-1053 GCF_010672485.1 Moorena sp. SIO2C4
ACAGGTAATTTAACCGCTGGTCGTGTCGGTATTGGCATCACAAATCCTACTGAAAAATTAGAGGTGGCTGGAACAGTTAAAGCCACTAGATTTGAAGGGGATGGTTCTGGTTTAACTGGGATTAGTGCTGGTGGTGGAACCAAGTGGTCTGATGGTGATAGTAACAGGATTTACTATAATGCTGGCAATGTGGGGATTGGCACAAATAATCCTACTGAAAAATTAGAGGTGGCTGGAACTGTTAAGGCCACTAGGTTTGAAGGGGATGGTTCTGGTTTAACTGGGATTAGTGCTGGAAAGTGGTCTGATGGTGGTAGTAACAGGATTTACTATAATGCTGGCAATGTTGGTATTGGGACAAATAATCCTAGTCAAAAATTAGATGTAGCTGGAACTATTAGAGCAACTGCTACTAATACGGGCAATACTACTGTCGTCGGAGTTCACAGCCTTATAAGTGGTAATGAAAATGGTACTAGATATGCTTTGTATGGACAAGCAACAGGTAATAACGCTGGTAAGCAATATGGTGTCTACGGTAATGCCTCTGGTGGACAAACTCAATATGGTGTCTACGGTAATGCTTCTGGTGGACAAACTCAATATGGTGGCTATTTTACTGCTACTAATACGGGCAATACTACCGCCTTCGGAGTTCGAGGTATTGTAAGTGGTAATGAAAATGGCACTAAATATGGTTTGCATGCACAAGCAATAGGCGGTACCAGTGGTAGCCGATTTGGTGTCTACGGTAATGCCTCTGGTGGACAAACTAGTTATGGTGGCTATTTCACTGCTAATAATACGGGCAATACGACTGCCTTAGGAGTTCAAGGCTTGGCAAGTGGTAATGGCAATGGCACTAAATATGGTTTGTACGGACTAGCAACAGGTGGTACCAGTGGTAGACGATTTGGTGTCCACGGTTCCCATTGAACATGGGACCATTGATCACCATAAGTCAAAGTGCCCATATCTATGACGACTGCTATGACTATGCTGACAGAATTATTCAAGACCAATATCAAAAGCTTATTAATTCAGAACATACAC
>NZ_JAAHGN010001579.1:0-1048 GCF_010672485.1 Moorena sp. SIO2C4
TCCTGATTTAAGCTGACTTTTTACTATAAATTATTATCCGCAAGATTTTTATCAGGTGTTGAAATACCTGATTTTTTCCTATGGTCAATAGTTTGAGGGCAACGCCATACTGAATGAGTAAGTAATTGCAGTGAAAGCAAACAGGAGTATTTCCATCATGAAACGCAACACAAAAAATACTAATCCATCTAGCCAAAAGTCACAAAAAACTGAACAAATTTTGCAGAAAATTCCTGAAAAATTACTAGCAAATATTAGTGGTGGTAACAACAATTTACCGAGCAATAATCCTAGCAATCCAGGTGACAGGCCTGATGGTCAGATTGGTAGTTTGTAATTCCCAAATCTTACCAATTACTGATTGCTCAATATTTCCCAAGATCTACATGACTTAGGCAACCCAGAATTTCCTAAGTAGTAACTCAACTTTTTCGACCAATTAATCACTTATCAAGGTAACCAAAAATGCCACAACAAATTATCTATGCACTTCAGTTCTCTGGGCAAGCTGTCCCCCAGAACGATCAAGGAACAGTTCTCAAAGCTACAACCCACGCACCCAGTTCCAAGATCACATCTGTCGTTAAGCAAGGTGTTGATGCACAGATCCAGACTGTGGAAGGAGGTGTTGCACAATTCTCTTCCACAGTGGAGTTTCTCACTGACAACACTTTCACCGAGAGTGGAACGATTACCTTCGGTCAGGGAAATAGCCTCAGATTTGGAACAGTGGGTCAGGGAGCTATTGGCCCTAGCCCAGAGGAAGGGGTGAGTCATGGAGTCGTGAGTTGGCGTCTTATGAAGGGAACTGGTGTGTTTGAAAACGCTAGGGGCTTTATTACTTCTAACTTTACCGTCGGTGCAGAGGGAGAAGTTACTGACAACCAGTTTGGTGTCATCTACTTGATGTGACCCTAAACCCTTGATGAACTAAACAATCAAATTAAATTTGGAGGACAATAAAATGGCAGATATTTTTGGTAATAGCAATCCTAATGTGCTACCTGGCACAAACAACAGCGACAGAATCTTTCGTTTGGGTGATGAA
>NZ_JAAHGN010000158.1:0-10009 GCF_010672485.1 Moorena sp. SIO2C4
TCTGGTTGAGAAGTATGGTGTTAACTTGGTGCCTAGTCTGCTTAACCTATTCTCGTCACACAGATGTTAGACCATTCCGGGTGCTGGCAATGGGAGCATCGAAATTTCCTTATCAACAGCCTTTGCCTGGGGTAGAAGTGGAGTTAACCACCATCACTGAAACACTGTGGAAAGGTCGCTCTTTTCTCAACGAAGCCTTTACTCTGGAAAATTTAATGGCTCAACGACAACAGAGGCAATATGGCATCATTCACCTAGCCACCCATGCAGAGTTCAACTCGGGAACTCCTAACAATTCCTACATTCAGATGTGGAACCGCAAACTAAGGCTGTATGAAATGAAAAATCTACTTTATGAGCCATCGGTAGAGTTGTTGGTACTCAGCGCTTGCCGAACCGCTTTGGGCAATCGAGAAGCGGAGTTGGGTTTTGCTGGGTCAGCCTTTCAGGCAGGAGTTGACTCGACTTTGGCAACCCTTTGGTATGTTAGTGATCAAGGTGCTCTGGGGCTGACTACTGAGTTTTACCGTCAGTTGAGAAAGACATCGAGTAAAAGCGAAGCTTTACGACAGGCACAGTTAGCAATGATTCAAGGCAATGTGCGTATCGAGAATAATCAGTTATATGGCTCGGGCAAGAACATCTCGTTACCGCCAGAATTGTCAGGACCAGGAAAACAAAGCTTTTCTCATCCCTACTATTGGGCTGCTTTCACTCTGGTTGGGGATCCCTAGTTAATAGCAATTCTTCACTGTTCATAATTTTGATAAGCAGTAACAATCCTCTGAACGAGGGGATTACGGACAACATCCTTATTAGTTAGTTCGCAGAAAGCAATGCCTTCTACAGATTTTAATATTTTTAGGGTGATCGCTAATCCTGAGGGTTGGTTGCTAGATAAATCGGTCTGGGTGAGATCACCAGTCACTACCATCCGAGAACGTGAACCCAAACGAGTCAGAACCATCTTCATCTGGGCTGGTGTGGTATTCTGAGCTTCATCAATAATCACGAAGGCATTATTGAGGGTGCGACCTCGCATATAGGCTAGGGGAGCCACTTCAATAATGCCCCGTTCCATTAAATTGGCAGTCTTCTCTGTATCAATCAGTTCATGGAGAGCATCATAAAGGGGGCGCAAATAGGGATTAATTTTTTGCTGCAAGTCTCCCGGTAAAAAGCCAAGTTTTTCACCAGCTTCTACCGCTGGTCGTGTCAGAATCAGCCGTTCATATTGATTATTTAGTAACGCCTGAGCGGCGATTACCACAGCTAGGAAGGTTTTGCCAGTGCCTGCTGGTCCCACGCAGAAGGTGAGGTCATGGGTTAGTACAGCTTTGATATACTGCCGTTGCCGGAAGGTTTTAGCTCGGATTACCTCACCCCGGCGAGTATGAGCCAGCACATCTTGATGTAAATCTTGTAATTCATCCTGTCGCTTGGTATCTAAGGCATGAATTGCGGTTTGGATGTCTACTCCTGTAATCCTCTTACCTTCGAGCCAATAGATTTTAAGCGATCGCACTAGGGATGATACCCGCTCGACCTGTTTCTCGGTGCCAGAAATCAATAACTCTTGCCCTCGCAGCACCAGATGCGCACCGGTTTGCCGTGATAGGGTTTTCAGGTTTTCTTCCTGGTCTCCAACCAAGGCGATTGCACTTTCTGGGCTGGGTAGCTCAATTGTTTTGGATACTTCACTCAAGGTTTATCAACTACAGGCTTCAGTCTCAACTATCGAAGTTAACTGGTAACTTAAGTAACTTAATATACAACTCAATCTACCTCTCATTACCAATCTTCAAGGTTTCCTGCCATTGGTAATGAGAGGTACAGCAGCCGGATGTTCTTCACCCCCTTTTCTCCATGGTCCTCTCATTACCGAAACCTTCAAAACTAGAGCACTAGGAGGGAAATCTTGGAATTACTCTAGGTCTGGACACTCGGCGAGGTAAACTTCTTCTGACAATGGATCTACGACTAGGGCCATTGTCTCGACGAGGGCTACTACCTGAGCCTGAGCCTTCATAGATATCCAAATAAACAGTTTGACCAGCAGCTTGGGCTGCTGCTTTAATTACTGTCCGAATCGCTTGAATATTGCGACCACCACGACCGAAAACTCGCCCTTTATCTTCTCCATTAAAAGCTAGTCGAATCCACACACGCTCTTTCCCATTTGATTTCTCACAGTCTACGCTGAGGGAGTCTGGTGATTCCAAGAACGGCTCGATTAAAAATCTCACTAGTGCTGAATAATCTGGGTCATCATCTCGAACAGAAGCAGATAGGATTTCAGGTACTGATTTGTTCAAAAACATTGGCTTTTTGCAAAATATTACGCACGGTTTGTGTTGGCTGAGCTCCATTTTTGAGCCACTTCACTATTGCTGGTACATTCAGCCTCGTTTCATCATTTCTTGGATTATAGAATCCCAGTTCTTCTAGAGGACGTCCATCACGGCGGGCACTGCTGGGTATGGCCACTATGCGATAGCTGACTTCACGCTTTTTACCGAATCGTTTTAATCTGATTTTGATCATTGTACCTAATTAATTCACCTGTTTGATTTTAAGCGATCTTTGGGGGTTTGAAAGTGAACAGGTTGAATGTTGAAGATTTTAACTGAATCAGCAGGCAAGCCGCTACCGGTTTACAATCTTCTAAGCTACCCTACTCCGCACGCCTCAGGGAACGGGCTAACCTTCAGGCTAACCTTCTACTGGCTAACCTTCTACTGGCTAACCTTCTACTGGCTAAACTTTAGGCTAACCTTCTACCAGATAACCTACCCTACACCGAACGCCAAAGGCGAACAATAGGCTAACCTTCTACTGGCTAACCTTCTACTGGCTAAACTACCCTACACCGAACGCCAAAGGCGAACAACAGGCTAACCTTCAGGGTAACCTTCAACTTTCTAACCTTCAACCTTCTAACCTTGACCTTTCGGTCACGCTACGCGAACAACCTTCTAACCTTTTACTAGCTGACCTTCTACTATAATTCCCCAAATCCCTTCTTCTTCTTGGCTTTTTTCTTTTTCTTGCCAGAGCCACTACCACGCCAACCAGGTTGATTACGAGGATTTCCACCACCCATACCACCTAACATACCACCTAACCCCCCCATGGCTGGCATCTGACCTTGACCCATTTGCTGCATAAGCGATCGCATTCTGGTAAATTCACTCACCAGACCCCTGACGTCTTTTTCCGTATGACCAGAACCTTGGGCAATGCGGCGGCGGCGGCTCGGAGAGCTAGCTAATAAATCTGGGTTACGACGCTCCTCGGAGGTCATGGAACTAATCATAGCTTCGGACTGCTTGAGCTTGGTTTCCCCTTGTTGAAGTTGAGAAGAACTGAGTTTGCCCATGCCTGGAACCAGTTTCATCAACCCACCAAGGGAGCCCATGTTCTTTAACAGGCGCATCTGCTTCAAGAAATCGCTGAAGTCAAATTTTGCTTCCAGCATTTTCTGTTGCATCTGTTCAGCATCAGCGATGTCAATCTCTTCCTGGGCTTTCTCAACCAAGGTGAGTACATCCCCCATACCCAGAATCCGGGATGCCATCCGGTCAGGATAAAATGGTTGTAGTGCCTCGACCTTTTCCCCAACCCCGACAAATTTAATCGGCTGACCTGAAATTTGCCTGACTGAAAGGGCAGCACCACCACGACTATCCCCATCAAGTTTGGAGAGAATTGCCCCAGTAATGCCAATTTGCTCATGGAAGGTGCGGGTCAGGGTTGCTGCTTCCTGACCAGTCATGGCATCCACCACTAGTAGAGTATCGTGGGGTTGGACGGTTTCTTTGATGCGGGAGAGTTCTCCCATCATCTCTTGGTCAATTTGCAGTCGTCCCGCTGTATCGATAATTACCGTATCGATAGCCATTGCTTTTGCCCGTTCTACCCCTTGACGAGCAATTTCTACTGGGTCAGCTTCTGTACCTAACTCAAACACCGGTACATCAATTTGTTGACCGAGGGTGACTAATTGATCAATGGCTGCGGGTCGATACACGTCTGTAGCCACTAACAGACAGCTACGTTCTTGCTTACGCAGATGTAAAGCGAGTTTGGCACTAGCCGTAGTTTTACCAGTACCTTGTAGACCAGCCATTAGCACAACGGTTGGTGGGGTGTCTGCTTGGGCTAGGGGAACATTGGTTTCCCCCATCACTTGCACCAGTTCGTCGTAGACTATTTTTATGAACTGCTGGTCAGGGCGAACACCTGATGTGACTTCACTGCCTTGTGCTTTCGCTTCTACTTCAGCAACGAAATCTTTGACTACTTGTAGGTTGACGTCTGCCGATAAGAGGGCGCGACGCACTTCTTTTAGGGCGTCTTGGATGTTAGAACTAGAGATCTTGTCCTGACCCCGTAGTTTTTTCCAAGCATCTTCTAAGCGTTCGGCGAGAGCATCAAACATACGTCAATTGTCAATTGTGATGGTTTTGTTATTATGGTTACTTTACTAGGTCGCCAGAGTTTTGATAGTCTATACATCTTAGCTACACACCTTACTAGGATAGCGCTTTTGGGGATTTTAGTTCAATATTTCGGTAAGGTGAGTATTCAGCCCTAGGCTATTCGTAACATTTATTTAAGCGGTTAACTAATGGGGGGTTCGGGAGGCTATAAGTCCCGCGCTGTACCTGAAAGGTTAGCGTCGGGATACATGGACACCCCGGGTCGATTGAGGGGTTTCTCCTTTGGAGACGCGGGGCGCGTTCGATGCCCCGAAAATCGACATACTATCTATCGGTTCTAACAGAAGATGTAAATCTGTTAGAATACACGGATGTTGAACTTGACCTACAGCTACCGAATCTATCCAGGACTTGACCAGGAAGCTAAAATGCTTGGCTGGTTGGAGCAATGCCGTCGCGTATATAACTATGCTTTGGCAGAGCGTAAGGACTGGATCAATTCGCGTAAATGCTTGGTCAATGCTTGCAGCATCAGACTCGAATACATCATCCCTGCTGACACGCCATACCCTGACTACTACAAACAGCAGAACGCTCTTACCAAAGCCAAAAAGTTGATTCGACAACTGAAGGCAGTTCACTCCCAAGTTTGGCAAGATGCCTTGAAGCGACTGGATAAGTCGTTCAAGTTCATGCAACACAGAGGGTTTGGATTTCCTCGATTCAAAAAGTCGGGCCAGTATCGTTCGTTTGTGTTTCCGCAGTTCAAGTCGAATCCTGTCAACGGATTTGAGATCAAACTGCCGAAAATTGGAACCGTGCCGATCCACTTGCATCGACCTATTCCTGAAGGATTTGAGATCAAGCAAGTTCGGGTCGTGTTGAAATCGTCGGGCTGGTACGCTCAGCTGATTCTGCAAGCCGATGTTTCTGTTCCTGAACCAATGCCTGATGGTGATCCGATCGGAATTGATTTGGGACTCGAAAAGTTCTTGGCTGTATCGACAGGTGAACTGGTAGAACGCCCTCGCTTTTTCGTGGATTTGCAAAGCAAGCAACGATTGCTGCAACGCAAATTGAGAAACAAGAAAAAGGGTTAGTAAACAGCTAGATAAAATGTCGCAGAGTCTACCAAAAACTCTTATTATTTGTTACACTTAAATTAGGGTAACACCGACAGTGATTATTATGTAACTTAAATTAAAGCCGAAAACCAAGGCTTTAATAGTTGCGGTTAAATCCCGGTGTTAAACTTTTTTGACATTTTTATGGCGCTCGCGGGATATTCCCGAGAGCTTTGGGAGATACCCCCTGGATGCTATGGCATCTTGCATTGGCGAGCCTTGGTCTATCTTGGTAGACTTTGGTAGCTAAAAAGTATCGGAGCGCGTGAATCAACTTTATGTGCAACAGATGATGGCTGGTTTTTCTTTATGCCAGCTACCACCACCATTAAAACCCCCAGATGTATTGCGGGTCATTGTTCCAAGTGGAACCTTGCGTGAGGTTGATGCTTTTAATCAGGGGATTGAGATTTGGCGATCCCGTGGCTACCATGTCCAATTACCACAGAACTGGAACGCTAGGGAAGGTTACCTAGCTGGGACTGATAGTCAGCGACGCCAACAGTTGCTCGAAGCCTGTCTTGACCCCCAATGTCGGGGCATTCTCTGTGGTCGAGGAGGTTATGGTAGCGCTAGACTTATGGAAGACTGGACATGGCCAGAACAATGGCCAGAACAGTTGAAGTGGTTGATTGGTTTTTCTGATATTACTGCTTTACTGTGGAGTCTTGGTCAGATAGGGGTTTCCGGTGTTCATGGTCCGTTATTGACTACTATTGCTGGTGAACCGGAATGGTCACTCAATCGGTTGTTTGATTGGGTGGAAGGACGACCCATAGCTCCCTTGAAAGGGGTTGGTTGGGGAGATGGGAAAGTTTCTGGTGTGTTGCTACCGGCTAATCTTACGGTCGCTACTCATCTGCTCGGTACACCCCTACAACCTTCCTTATCAGGAGTTATTCTTGCTCTCGAAGATGTAACTGAGGCTCCCTACCGCATTGACCGGATGTTGACTCAGTGGCGCATGATTGGTGCAATGGCCGGGGTGAAAGGTATTGCGTTAGGGCGGTTTAGCCGTTGTGCTCCTCCCAAGGATGTTCCTAGCTGGACTGTGGAGGAAGTGTTGCGCGATCGCATTTGGGATCTCGGGATACCGGTTGTCTCTGACTTGCCTTTCGGTCACGATGGGATTAACGCTGCCCTTCCTGTCGGACAGTTGGTTGAACTAGATGCTGAGGCCGGGACCTTGAGTTGGGTTGGAGGTTAGCAGGTTAGCAGGTTAGCAGGTTGAAAGTTGGCAGGTTAGCAGTTCATGTAGGGTGGGCAGTGCACCAGACAGATAATGAAGCTTGCAAAGCGCGTTGGTAGGCACTGCCCACCCTACTGCCCACCGTACGATTAATGACAATGGTGCAAGATCTCAGTTTAACGAAGGTACCGTCTTAGAATGTAACTTATTATTAACACTTTTTTAATCTTCTCAAATCAGGAGAGTAAAGGGAATACCACCATGATAAGCTGACAAATACACTTAAAAAAGTATAATAGGATAGATACCATATGGCTGGGTCAACCCAGGTTCCTTATTTGTTGAGGGCGGCTCATGGTGAGGTGTTAGACCGTCCCCCTGTGTGGATGATGCGACAGGCAGGTCGTTATATGAAGGTTTATCGCGATTTACGGGATAAGTATCCAAGTTTTCGCGAGCGCTCCGAAAATCCAGACATCGCGATTGAGATTTCTCTACAACCCTGGAAAGCGTTTCAACCAGATGGAGTGATTTTGTTCTCTGATATTCTAACTCCATTGCCAGGGATTGGTATCGAGTTTGAGATTGTCGAAAGTAAAGGGCCAATCATTAACCAACCGATCCGTACCCAGGAACAAATTGACCAGCTACATCTGTTGGATTTAGAGAAATTTGGGTTTATCCGGGAAATTTTGAAGGCGCTACGGCAAGAAGTGGGCAATGAGGCAGCAGTGCTGGGTTTTGTAGGTGCTCCCTGGACTTTGGGCGCTTATGCCATTGAGGGTAAAAGTTCTAAAAATTACTCCATCATTAAAGGGATGGCCTTCTCACAACCAGCTATGCTACACCAATTCTTGGGTAAGCTAGCGGATGCGATCGCTATCTATGTCCGTTACCAAATCAATAGCGGTGCTCAGGTAATACAAATGTTTGACTCTTGGGCAGGTGAACTGAGTCCCCAAGACTACGAAACCTTTGCCTTACCCTATCAGCAGCGAGTAGTACAGCAGGTTAAAGACACTCACCCAGATACCCCCTTCATTCTCTATATCAGTGGTAGCGCTGGAGTGCTTGAACGCATGGGACAGTCGGGGGTTGATATGGTCAGCGTAGACTGGACCGTAGACATGGCAGAAGCTAGAACAAGATTGGGTGATAAGATGAAAGTCCAGGGCAATATCGACCCAGGAGTTCTGTTTGGGTCACAAGCTTTTATTCGCGATCGCATTGTCGATACTATTCGCAAAGCTGGCCACAAAGGTCATATCTTAAATCTCGGTCATGGTGTTTTACCCGGCACTCCAGAAGATAATGTTAGATTCTTCTTTGAAACTGCCAAAAAGGCAAATGAATTAATGGCTGTTCATGCATAATAGTCGATAACACAAGAGAGAGTAGAGAATCGATAACCAGATTCTGTGCCATTTTCTCCCTCTAGCAGTCATAGGTTCGGGGAGCGCTAGTCCTCCCTAGGGTATCCTTCGGTCAGAGTTGGACCGGGCTTTCAAGGTGCAGACGTTTACTTGTCCAGGTAGCCCCTCCACTAAATGGAATCCTCGCTTCAGTCTCATCCCCTTCAAGGGGATGAGATTAACAACCTTATAGAAATATCTTGAGAGTGCAGATACTTGATTAGACGACTAAGGATAGAATCCTTCAAGATGCATCACCACAACAATCAAGGAAGTGTTCTTCACTCGATCAAAACCTTCTTGTACCCCTAGAAGTAGTTGACCTAGTTGTTTGTTAGTGTTAGGTCAGCATCGGGAGTACATAATTGAATTGAAAATCGAAAATCCTATGACCTCCAAGCGGATTTTTATGACTGGTGCTAGTGGCTGCATTGGTCACTACATCACTGAAGCCTTAAGTCTCGAAACTGACCATGAGTTGTATTTGTTAGTCAGAAACCCTGACAAATTCAAGTTTGACGACTTGAAGTGTGGCGACAAGAGGCGTGCTGGCATTACCATCCTAGAAGGTGACCTGCAGCAGATTGAAGACTTTGGTGACTTGCTCAAGACAATGGATGCGGCAATTCTGGCAGCAACTGCTTGGGGAGGGCAACAGGAAACATTTGATATTAACGTTGTCAAAACTATCCAGTTAATCAACTTGCTTGACCCTACTGTTTGTGAGCAAGTGATTTATTTCTCTACTGCTAGTGTACTGGATAGGAATAACCAATTACTGAAAGAAGCCGGTGAACTTGGAACAGAATATATCTATTCCAAATACACTTGTCTCAAGCGCTTATCCCAATTAGCGTCCGCTCCTAAGATTACTACCCTCTTTCCTACCTTGGTACTGGGGGGACACGAAACTAAACCCTACTCCCATCTGTCATCGGGACTCCCAGATATTGTCAAATGGATTAACTTGATTCGTTGGTTTAGAGCTGATGGCAGTTTCCACTTCATCCACGCCCAAGATATTGCTCAGGTGGTGCGATACCTGATTGATCATCCTCCTTCTCAAGCATTGAGTGCAGAACCAGAGTGGATGTCTAGCGGTAGATTGGTTTTGGGTTGTCAGCCGTTGAGTGTTAACCAAGCCGTAGAAGAAGTTTGTAGGTATCTTGGTAAACAAATTTATTTTCGCCTACCATTGTTTATCTGGCTTGCCAATATCTTTATTGTGCTGTTCCGGATTCAGATGGATCCTTGGAGTCGGTTTTCCTTGAATTACCGACATTTTATTTATCACAACCCCGTTAATCCAACCACCTTTGGTTTACCGACTTACTGTCCTACACTTACTGACGTTCTCAAAGTTAGTGGCATTAGCAGAGATTAGATTTTTAAAATCGTGACACTTTAAACTAGAAACAGGACTCCTAGTTAAGTTGTCTTTAAGTTTTCCATTGCTGAAATATAAATTATGCTTAATTTTAACATAACACCATCAAATGATCCATAACTCGGCTCAAGTACCCTAGCTTAATTCGTTGATAGTCTTAGGATAAACGACGGGATTAACCGAGCTTGATCTAACCCACAAATTTCTCTGAATAAAATAATACTATAGCGTTTGGATCTAGGTTGTAAACACACGTATTGCAGAAAAAGGCAAAAGGCAAGAGGAATCCCCCCTAACCCCCCTTAGTAAGGGGGGCAGGCAAGAGGGGCAAGAGATCCGGAGTTTTATTTTCCAATAAAAAAAGACCTTCTAGGTTTACATCTCAAATACAAACGCGCTTATCATCTCCGGTTGACTAATTATTATAATCGGTAATTGCTCTGGGGGGGAGACAA
>NZ_JAAHGN010001580.1:0-1045 GCF_010672485.1 Moorena sp. SIO2C4
TGTGCTGACGCAGGTTCCGCACACAGAACCCAAACCATGAGCGACTGCATCAAGAATTGAGGAATTTTGGTGATGCTAGTCATACACTATAAATACTTTAGAGTCACTGGAGGAACTACTTGATGAACAGGAGTAGGCAAAGTCTTGTAGACTAAGTATTCACCTAACTCCTACCTGCCATAGTAGGGCGGTCTAGTTGATCACTGGCTATCTTTGATTCCTTACGAGATTTGTCAAAAGCACGAGCAATAGCATTTTACCCAGACTTTAGTTAGAAGTCCGAGGTAGGAATTAAAAGCAAGGCAACGTGCTGATTGGCTTTGCCAGAGACTTATTGCTAGCTCTAGTTGATTGTAAGAGAATATCCGTAAAAATTATGTAAAGCTTTATTAAAGAAAGTGAAATTTCATCCTAAGTAACAGCAAATTTTTTGTAAAAATCAGCCAAGGTCATGAGTAATGGTGATCCGATTACCGATTACCCATGAGCAATTAGCTATGAGCAATTACCCAAGAATGTTATGTTGCATCCCTCTTAGAGAAAGGGGATAAAGATTAATGTTCCGATTCTTGAAGGCGCTTGCTTCTAGTCACCTCTTGCCGATATAAGACAAACACTAATAGCCATAAGCTGAGCATCCTCAAGGAATCTGAGGTTAAACTTGACCAGGCAGCTCCCTTCCATGAATACAGAGGAATTAACCAAAGGTTTAACGAAAAGTTCAACAGAGCTGCCGTTACTTGTATGCTACTACGCAACCCTTGAAATCCAGCACCAGTTAGGGTGTCCGCCGCAAAAAACTGCATGGCTTTAAAAAACGGTATCGGTGCTAACCAACGTAAGGCATTGACTACCTCACTATAGTCTTCACCTATGATGTAGGGTACCATTGGAGCCGAGATAAACAACCCGATACCAGCAGCTATTCCGTACATACCAGCAATTGGTGATAGACGCTTGGCCAGATTGAGACTTCCCCGGATGCCAGCGGCTCCCTTCTGAAAAAACTTGGCATAGGAAGCGGCTAACAGAGATTGTACAGGGA
>NZ_JAAHGN010001581.1:0-1041 GCF_010672485.1 Moorena sp. SIO2C4
CAAAAACACAACCTGGCTCATGTTAATCACATCATTATTTTCTATAGTCATTATGCCATGGGGAGATGAGGAGTCAGATTAGCCTTCCCGACTCCCGACTCCCGACTCCCGACTCCCGACACCCGACTCCCGACTCCCGACTCCCAATTCTAAATTCTAAATTCTACATTCTACATTCCCTACCTCCCGTCGATACCGAGCACGTGCTGGTGTTCCCCAGCATACTTGCTGCTCTGGGATATTACTAAACACACTGCTGCGAGCACCAATGACGGCATTCGCTCCAATTTGGACACCGGGAGCAACGAAGCAATCGGTGGCAATCCAGGCTCCGTTACCAACATTTATCTCAGATGTGATTAAACCAAAGGCTGGGTCTTTGATATCGTGACTACCGGTACAGAGGTAACATTTTTGCGAAATAATGCAGTGACTACCAATGCGAATCCGATCGACGCTGTAGAAAACCACATCATCGCCAATCCAACTGTAGTCACCAATTTCTACTTTCCACGGGTAAGTAAAACGAGCAGTGGGTCGAATGACGACATTAGTACCAATCTTGGCTCCAAATAATTGGAGCAGCCATCGGCGGAAGCCGTTGAAGTTATGAAGACTTAAGGGAAAAGCGATCGCTTGCACCAACCACCAGATTAAGATTAACCAGCTGGGACGCCCTCGGTCAAATCGAGATGAGTCGTATTTGCGTAAATCAACTAAGGGGGCTAAATCTAAAGCTGGTAGTTTACTTAAGTCAGTAGTCATCTATTGATTTGGTTGAAGGTTGAAGGTTGGGTGGTTGAAGGTTGGGTGGTTGAAGGTTGGGTGGTTGAAGGTTGGGTGGTTGAAGGTTGGGTGGTTGAAGGTTGGGTGGTTGAAGGTTGAAGGTTGAAGGTTGTTCGCCTTTGGGGTTCGGTGAAGGGTAGCTTGTTCGCCTTTGGCGTTCCCGTAGGGTAGGTTGAATGTTGAAGGTTTTAAGCGTCAACCGGCCAACCTGCACCCGACTCCCGACTCCCGATTCCCGATTCCCGATTCCCGACT
>NZ_JAAHGN010001582.1:0-1040 GCF_010672485.1 Moorena sp. SIO2C4
AGCAAAAAACAATACTTCAAAAAGCCTTAAAAATAGAAGAAAATGGAAATATTAGAGAACGTATTTTAATTTTGCTGTTGTTGAATAGTGGAAAAACACAGTTAGAAATTGCTGAAGTTTTGGGTTGTTCAAAGAACACAGTCTGTTATTGGTGTGTCCACGGAGATCCAGATGACTTAGAGAGTCTTAAAGATAAAAGAATGAAAGGCAATCACCAAAAAGCAACAAAACAATATATAGAAGTATTATTAGAATTAGTCGAAAAAGAACCCGAAGAATTAGGATATGAATTTGGTCGATGGACAGCTCAAAAATTAGCCGTTCATTTAGAAGATACAACAGGCATCAAGTTAAGTGGGTCTCAAGTTCGTAGGATACTAGTCAAGAAAAAATATGTTTACCTTTGGTCAAAGTATAGCTTAGATTCTAAAAAAGACCCTAAAAAAAGGGAAGCATTTAAAAAGAAACTAGATGAGTATTTAAAAATAGAAAAAGAAAGCCCAGAGCGTCTTCAGGTATGGTTTTGGGATGAAAGCGGATTTAGTTTGAGAGTCATCAGAAGAAAAAACTGGTGTAAAAGAGGAAAGCGAAAAAAAGTTAGAGGAGACCGTTCGCGCAGCGTCGGGCTTTGCCCGAAAGGCAAGGGAGAGTTAATGTGATGGGAGCTTTGCGATATTCAGATAAAAAAAGATTTGTAGATTTCCTCAAAAAAAGCAATAGTCAAACTTTTTATGAAGTTTTAAAAACCTTTTATAAAGAGCTAGAAAATGAATGGATGGAAGCGGGTAATCAACTAGAAGACTTTGCTAATAAAGGACCGAAAATCGTCATTATTTTAGACAATGCTAGTTTTCACAAAAAAGCCGAATATATTCATAAAATAGAAGAAGATATGCCGAATATTTATTTAGAATATCTTCCCGAGTATAGTCCTGATTATAACTTAATTGAATTGGTTTGGCATTCAGCAAAAGAATATATTGCCAATCGAGTTTTCAAATCAATTGAAGAATTAGAATGTTTGTTAAATCATCTTTTAA
>NZ_JAAHGN010001583.1:0-1040 GCF_010672485.1 Moorena sp. SIO2C4
TCTACCTTTGAGCTACCCAATCTGTTTATTCTCTTATTTTACTTCTCGGAGAGTGACAAAAGAGGAATATATATTTGGCGATAAGTCGTCAAGTCATCGCTAAATATTTGTTCGCGTAGCGTGGCCTACGGCAAGGGGTCTATCCATCCCCATCCGTGCATAGGGATGGGGATGGATAGACCCCTCAAACTCCCCGATCAGTTAAACAGTGAAAAGACTGTTGGCTTGATCAGGTTTTGATACAGGGCATTATTAGTTTCAGGCAACGATAGCAACTGCAGTATTGCCCCCATTGCCATTTGGTGTGGGGACTTTTTTGTCGTACTTTAGCTACAGCGACTTTCAGATCGTGTCGGCTTGAATACTTATCCCTGATTAATTAATCAATGCCTAAAACACCCTACCGATTTACTAGCAAAGCATCCGGAATACCTCACTTGATCAAGTAAATTAATTGGTGTAGAAACAGGTAATGCTTTACCCAGCAGACTACTCTATGACTAAAAAAATCTTGATCGTTGATGATGAACCTTATATGAGACTGCTGATCGAGCAAACCCTGGAAGACCTGGAAGATGAAGGGGTAGAATTACTCACCGCTGAGGATGGTGAAGATGCTCTAGAGCAAGTTAAGTCAGAGCAACCTAATCTGGTATTTCTAGATTTAATGATGCCGAAAATGAGTGGTTTTGATGTCTGTAATCAGATCAAAAATGTTCTGTGTATCAAAGATATTTATGTGATCATGCTAACGGCTAAGGGACAGGAGTTTGATAAACAAAAGGGCAAAGAGGTCGGCACAGATATGTACCTCACTAAACCCTTTGACCCTGATCAAGTTTTGGAAAAATCTCAAGAAATACTTGGTATCACCGCTACTAGCGTGAAGTACCCCAACCTGCTTCGCTGAGGTTGGGGCTTCCAATTCTCAGGTCAACTCAGGGACGGTTTTATTCGTCTTTCGGGCTTCCCGCGCGCGTCCCCGACGCCTCAACCAGAGGCGCGACCCAAGGCCGGGGAACCCGGCCTTGGAGGCGCGA
>NZ_JAAHGN010001584.1:0-1040 GCF_010672485.1 Moorena sp. SIO2C4
CTAAGGAGAAGGCTGGAATCCTAAAGCCTGGCTGTCCTGCGGTCATTTGTCCGCTCCCGCCAGAGGCTAGGGCAGTGGTTGAATCAAGTGTGAATCAGTTGGGATGTCCAGTAGTGTGGGTAGACTCAGCAGTGGATTTGCCAGAGGGTAAGACCCCAAGCACCGGAAAGCATCTCAGATGGGTGGAGTATGGGGGAGTCAGCTATAGTTTGCCCTTGTTGGGGGAGGTGCAGTTGGTTAATTCGGCGATTGCGATCGCAACGGTACAAGTCCTGCAACAGCAAGGTTGGGAGATTCCAGAAGATGCGATCGCATTGGGGATGGCGAAAACCACTTGGCTGGGACGTTTGCAGTGGACTAGCTGGGAGAATCACCATTTACTGATTGATGGAGCCCATAATCAAGCCTCTGCTCAGGTTTTGAGACAATATGTTGATACCCTAGGTAAATCGGTCAACTGGGTAATGGGTATACTATCGACCAAAGACCATGCTGGTATTTTTAATGCCTTGCTCAGACCAGGGGATCGATTATATCTAGTGCCAGTACCTGACCACAGTTCAGCTGACCTAGACTACTTGGCTACTCTCGCGCAACAAATTTGTCCAACCTTAGCCGATTGTGGTACTTATCCAGAGTTAGTGACAGGACTCCGTGCTGTCTTTAACAAAGACGAAGCTGAAGATAAGATTACTGTCCTTTGTGGCTCTCTGTACCTAGTTGGTCACTTTTTGCGAACACAAGCTTTTGTTGACAGTAACGGCAATCGCTAATCGCTAATGGCTAAAATGACCGATTTCACGATTAATCAAAAAATTGTCATGATTGTGAGATAGATTGGGTACCATAAATAGCACCCTAATGTTGATTCCCATGACCCTGGGTTATACAAAAATTTCCCTGAATTCCCCATCTACCTAACTCAGATAGGGTACCTAAATCAATCAATTGTGAAAATTTTTGAGCCCAAGTTCCCTACTCCCTACTCCCTACTCCCTACTCCCTACTCCATACTCCCTTTGCTAGATATGGTTAACCGA
>NZ_JAAHGN010001585.1:0-1033 GCF_010672485.1 Moorena sp. SIO2C4
TGTGTGAGTACCAGGCATGACTTTCATACAACCATTTTTTCGAGTGGCTTCACTGAAGGTTACCCAAGCAGTCAGTTCCCAAGGTCCATCGTGAGACTCAGTAGGAACCAGCTTCGACTCTCCCTCAAATTCTACGAAGCTTTCTGCTTGATGCCAGTCTGTACCTTCATCACCCGGATATTTGGGAAACCACTCTGTTCGCCAGCACAGTACATTTGGACCCAAAATACTACTAACACGATCAACAACTTTTGGGTGAGAGATGATATCATTGAGAGCCTTGATATCAAGATGGCGATCATAGTTCATTTTGTTGTTTGGGAAAGGAGCCGTTTCCTTGTCCAACAGATCCATCTTGATACCATACCATAACTCAAGCATCTCTTCTGGTGGGAAGAGAGTAAAAGGTCCAATATAGCCATTTTCCTGAAAGAATTGTTTTTCTTCCACAGAAAGATAGTATCTGGGTTCAGCAGTGATAGTTTTCATTCTTATCTCCCTTGTTTCTCTTGAAGTGGTCAAATACTTCTGCAACAAATCTACTCAGGTTACTGTCCCAAAGGTCGTCTAATTTTGTTGTGTTTGTAAGTATCTTCCCCTGCTACCAGAACAGTTGCATACCGTTCTAAAGGAAATACTTCTCCAAAGTGCTGAAAAGATTCCCAATCTGGATATACTCTCACGTCTGTGGGAACGAAGCGTGTTGACCAGCCGTAACGTATCGATGAGCCAGAGGTATTTGGTTCTGAGCCATGCATACATCTAGACGTAAACAGAATAAATTGACCCGGTTCCATTTCCAGGTGTACCGCTTGGGATTCATCAGGCTCCCAGTTAGGATCTAGTTTCAGTTTATAGTAGTCATAGCCATAGACCCCAGTCTTTTTACCCCCAGTGAGTTTTTGGTTGATCTTGTCTGGCTCAAACTCAATGTTACGATGCTCGTCAAAGTACCAGGTATTGTGAGTACCGTGCATTACTTTCATACAGCCATTTTCTCGGGTGGCTTCACTAAATGCAACCCAAGCAGTCA
>NZ_JAAHGN010001586.1:0-1031 GCF_010672485.1 Moorena sp. SIO2C4
AGGAACCCAACTTTTTTGTGAAAGTTTGTTTTCTACATATTTAACAAAACCAAAGGAGTCTTGATACTCTATTGGAGCAACGATCTTACAGTTCCTTCGGCTTAATGGTTTTGGTACTTAATGGATAGCACCGATGCATAGTACAAGGGTGCCTCATTGGCCAAAGTCCATTGTAGATCATGTCAGGATAATTACCCTTAATCAAAATCTGCCCCATTTAACCATCTGGCCATCAATCGTCTTTATGATGGGTATTCAACCGGACTTGAGCTTACCTCTCAATGTAAGCATTCAGCTATCAGCTATCAGCTATCAGCTATCAGCTATCAGCTTTCAGCTTTCAGGGATCAGCTATCAGCTAATGGGTCCGATGGGTCGAAGCCTGTGCCAAGCTACAGATGGTGCTTTTGAATAAAACAGGTAACCATTCGAATAATGCTGAGTTAAGTCTGCTAACGGCTGACCGCTGACGGCTGACCGCACCTCAAGTAGCACCATCTGTAGCGCATATGCTTACCCCTCAATTCAATTTTGACGGAGTAGTAGTCTCCGACAAGTGTTAAGGGTTATGTCAAAAATTGTAAAAAAATGTAAATATAATTAAGGTAGACTATGAAAAAATAAACGGTTTTAATATCATGGATCAACCCCAGCCATCAACACCGGAGTTACTCAAAACCATATTGGAACCGCTACTAGTAGATTTTGACTACTGGTTTGAGCGATCGCTTTCGTTGTTAGAAACTGAAGATATCACCTTTTTGAGCACGGAGGAACAATCTGACCTACTAAAGCGGGTAAAGCAAGCCCAGCAGGAGGTAAATACAGCTAAAATGCTTTTTAAAGCTACCGATGGTCAAGTAGGAGTTGAACTTTCTACCATGATGCCATGGCACCAATTAGTGAGAGAATGTTGGGGAGTGGCAATCCGGTGGCGATCATTGGCATCCGGTGCATCCGAGTCAGCGGCCTCAGGGAATGACTAATCTTGACGCACCTAGATTCAGGAAATGATTGAGGAAATAGTGGAC
>NZ_JAAHGN010001587.1:0-1028 GCF_010672485.1 Moorena sp. SIO2C4
TATGCAAATTAGATGGGTCAGAGCTGATCAGGTTTGATTTTTATAGCAGTACGCACTAAGGTTAGGACAACTCTTACCTCTAAAACCTTGTTAGAGTCAACTTCTGCCTTCTGCCCGCCCCCCTTAATAAGGGGGGTTAGGGGGGATTCCTTCTGCCTTGCGCGTAGCACTATATAGCAGTACCTCTCGATTTTTCCTTGTTTTGATCACGAATTTAGGTTAAAAGATTCTGGGGTTTGGAGTAAGGGTGTTGGGTAAGTCATGACTTGGAAATTGGTGTGGATTTACAGTGACCTTCACCGACATGACCTAGGTTAGGCAGAATGTCTTGAGTAAGCTGCTGATAGGTGCGAGCTGGGAGTGCTGATTGAAGCTGAGCCATGGTCACCTCTAGTTTGCCGTCCTTAGCGAGTGCAGCTAATGGCTCAAATCCGATCGCACCAGTGTTGAGGGGGTCATTGGCGGTCGCATCACTATCGCCAAAAATGTGATCGAAGTGGAAGGTAGCTTCTATCTCAGCTTTGCCATCCTTGGCTAGAATCCCTTTGCGCTGATCACCGATAAATTCACCACACCGGTATTCAATCTCTTGGTCGAGTTTGATCACAAAATCAATGGTTTGTCCCTGCTTACTGGCTTTACCACCCATAACCAAAGTTTGACCCATTGCTGGACCAGTCTTGGCTTTGACCATTTTCCAGGAAAGAGCATTGTAATGACCAGTTGGTGCATCAGCTATCTCAGCAATCAGAATTGGCTCGGCATTCTCTCCCCCCTCCGCTAAATCGATGGTTTTGGGATTGGGCAGGATAATTTTCTCTTGGACTGAGATTTCCTTTACTGTATCGGGGTTAAAGGGAGGGTTAGTTTGGTAAGCTGTCATGTCCGCTAGGTTGATGTAAACCCGATCGAAAGATATTTGCCAACGGTCTTTGGAAACAAAGCCCTGTCGGACAAAGTCTTCACCGTTAGCCCGAAATTGCAGCTTGCCATTCCCTGCTGTAGGCTTAGTCTCGCTCTTGGGGTCA
>NZ_JAAHGN010001588.1:0-1026 GCF_010672485.1 Moorena sp. SIO2C4
CTCCTGTCTCGCCTCTATCGGCCGCTGCGGGTGTGCGGGGTCGTGGCAAACGACGGCCAGTCCGGCGGCGGCCCCTTCTGGGTCCAGGCCCCGGACGGGGTGGTCGTCAAGCAGATCGTCGAGAGCGCCCAGGTTCGGATGGACTCATTAGTTTATAGAACCATTATCGACCTAGAATTTTTGAAACATGTGGACTTCTGAGCAATCTTTATTAAAATTTCACGAAGTCACAGCCAAAACTATTGCCAAAACTATTAGTGTATTTTTTTTGCTCCCCATCCTCTTCCCCTATGGGCTTCTTCTAAATCCTCAGTCGATCTCCAATCGGTTGGTATCGGTATTGAGGAGTTCAACCAAGGTAGGGGAGATTTGGATTGTGGAGATTTGGGTAGACTTGGTAAGTAAGATCCGATTAGGATTATCTTGCAATTCTAATGCCGTCAGAAACAATATGACCCAATCCCCTAATTGTTCTCCCTGGCGAACTATAATCCACCAATCAAGCTATTATCTCTATAACTTGGTTAAAGTCTTTAGGAATTGTTAGGGTCTTGCTGACTCCTAGTCTTACCTAGATTAACTAACGAACCAAACCCCTGGGTAAGCATTCAGCCGTCAGCTATCAGCTATCAGCTAATGCGCTACGCCCACGCTACTTGAGGTGCTATTAGCTAATGCGCTACGCCTACGCTGTCTTGATGCAAAGCGCGAGTGGGGGAAACCACGGCAGTTGCTCATCGGGAGGGGCTGCGTGGGTCACCTGCGTCCGCACCTTGAAAGCCCCGTGGTAACCCCCTTTGGCGGCACTGCCTCCCCGTGAGGCCACTGCATCGCTACTAGAGGTGCTAGCAGGCGCTTTAACTGCACGGGGTCGGATCAGTAAAACGAGCAGGGATTTTCAACCAGCCGTACCAGCACCCCCGATGCTGGTTTACTACCGACCGTTGATTAGCTGACGGCACCTCAAGTAGCGTGAGCAATACGCGATGCGTGGCCATAGGCCAAGGCTCAAGACTGATAGCTGAA
>NZ_JAAHGN010001589.1:0-1025 GCF_010672485.1 Moorena sp. SIO2C4
CAATCTACTCCTGAAAAACTGTTGCTCAATGGTATCAAGCCTTTAATAGTCAAAGCTAAAGGTCATGGTGTTCGTCAACGATGCAGAACTGACAAATATGGTTTTCCAAAAGCTCATGCATCTAAAGCTAAATTCTTTCGAGGGTTTCAAACAGGAGACATAGTTAAGGCTGATATCCCAAAAGGTAAATACGCTGGGCAATACACAGGACGGATTGCTATTCGTTATCGTCCTAGCTTCATGTTGTCATTACCTAATCAACGCTTTGATGTCCATCCTAAATACTTGCAAACAATCTTTAAGGCTGACGGTTATGAATACCAAGTCAATCAATAAGGATTCGCTACCGCTGGCCGTAGGCCACGCTACGCGAACAATTTATTTGTTGGCGGCAATTCCCCAGACACTGACCCTACGGGTTCAGGTGTCCGCCCCCTTGCCGCATTAATGGTGGAGTAGGAACACTCGTAGCCAAACCGCCTTCTGATTCAATCAGATCAGCGGGCTACTGGTCAGTATGCTCCTGCCCAATTTGCTTCTCCCCTATGGTTCGCTCTACGTAATTAAAGAATGAATAACCATCAAGCTGAGGCAACTCAGGCAGAAATTATGGTTGTGGATGACACACCAACCAATTTGCAGCTGCTATCTTCCATCCTGATTCAGCAAGGCTATCAGGTTAGGAGCATGATCGATGGACTACTTGCCTTGGAATCAGCATTGTGTGATCCACCGGATTTGATTTTACTAGACATTATAATGCCAAAGATCGATGGCTATGACGTCTGTAAACAGCTGAAATCTAATCAAAAAACTCAGGGAGTTCCAGTAATCTTTATCAGTGCTCTGGATGAAACTTGGGACAAGGTGAAAGCCTTTGCTGTTGGTGGTGCTGACTATATCACCAAGCCATTCCAGGTTGAGGAAGTTTTAGCCCGTGTGGAGAATCAATTGACTCTGCACAAGCTACAAACACAACTGATTGAGCAAAATCAACTGCTGCAACAGGAAATTCGCGATCGCAT
>NZ_JAAHGN010000159.1:0-9992 GCF_010672485.1 Moorena sp. SIO2C4
TTGAAGAGAATAGGGAAGCAATATCCAGAGATAAACTAAGCACCAATCCTGTCTATGATATCGTTTTTTTGGGTAACCTCTTTTCGGACAACAATGTAGCGGGAATAATCTGGTTTATTACCCAAGTTATGCCGATGATACGTTTGGCGTTACCAACATTTACTGTTTTAATAGCGGGTTCAAATCCTGTCCAGCACGTTAGGCAGCTATGTGAGGAAACTGCAGAAGTTGATCTGAAAATAAATCCAGTGTCTTCTACAGAAGTATACAAGTCCGGGCGCGTTCTCATTAATCCAGTTTCAGCTGGGAGTGGCGTTAGTATAAAGTCCCTAGAAATGCTGGTTTCTGGTAGACCGATTGTTTCTACACCACAGGGAATAGCAGGTCTACCAGAAGAGGTTCATCACTACTTTGAAATTGCTGTAGATAAGTCATCCTTTGCAGAAGCAATTATCAGATTTTTGTCCCATCCTTTTAGGGATAATGTTAATCCAGGTGTGCTTGAGGACTTATTTGGTTATAAAGCAATAGAAGGCGTTATTTCGGAACTAGATTGTCTGGTTTCACTTTCAAAGTCTAACCAGTTAGCTCAAGCTAAATCTTGATCTAGCAGTTCTCAATTGGGTGAGGTACGAAGCCCTTGGGTTTAATTGGACTATGGACTAGGAAGTAGGGGTTAGAAAAATTTACTTTACCTCATAACTATGAGAAACACTATATCGCTAAAAATTGATAGTTTTTCTACTATTTTAGTGTTTAGTGGTGATTAAATTTTAGTTAGCCTTTTAGTTAGCCTTTTAGTTAGCAGACTTGAGCAGTATTTCGAGGTTTATATAAAAAAACACCACTAAACCTCTGATTGCTTGAGTAAAAATCAAAATATTAACTGTCAATTCAGTAAAAGATAAATGAGGAAACAACGTTTAATTACTAATACCAGCTACTATCTTACCTCGTGGTTTTTGAATCACTGGCAAGTTGGTAAACGCCCAATTTTGATTTTAGGTCATGGTCGCAGCGGTACAAGTTGGGTCGGGAAAACATTGTCCACCGCAAATCGTGCTATATACTACTACGAGCCATGTAATCCAGAGATTACTGGAAAAGGTAACATGGAAACATGGTTCCGATATACACGACCTGGTGAGCGAGATGACTTGCTTGAAAATGCTTTTGATAATGTCTTCAAAGGTCTACCTTTTGGAGGCGCTTGGTACCGAGGTTTCTGGGCTAGAGCACTGCCTAATTATCAAATTATCGTGAAAGATGTAGCATCTCTGATGTCCATCGAGTGGGTTTTCAAGCGCTACAATCCAAAACTATTGGTAATTGTTCGACATCCTTGCCCCACCGTATTATCAGAAATTAACAAAGAAACTCCTGCTGAGCTTTCCCGAGATACTCTATTAGATCAATCTAGCTTATTTGAAGATCATCTCGAACCCTACCGCTCAGTGATAGAGCAAGCAAAAACGCCCATAGAAATCTTTGCAGCTATCTGGGCAGCAAGACATCGTGTTGTAGCCGATGCATTGTCTCGAAATCCTGAATGGTTATTGGTCTTTTATGAGGACTTATGCTTAGACCCTATTGGTAAGTTCAAAGAGCTATTTGAGAAGTTTGAATTGCCATGGAATAGGCGGGTAGAAAACCATGTACTCCAGAGTTCAACTAACAATATACCTGGTCGTTATTCCAAGGTACGTATAAGCACCCAACAAATAAATAAATGGAAACAAACGATGACCCAATCTGAAGTCGATGTTGTGCGTAATTATGTTAAAATATTCGATATACCATTTTATCAGTCTGATCAATTCTGGTCACTATAAACCTGAGATCGTTTAGGTTTTTTTAAAGCTATGAAGTAGTTGGCGGTAGACACCTTGACTGGTACTGGATTTCAAGGTTTACGTAGTAGGTTGCAAGTAACGGCAGCTCTAAAGTTAACCAAAGCTCAATGGAGTAGGTGCAATATGAAAATTCTTGCCCAACCAGCCTTTAAAGATCGTGACAAAAACCCTTATACGTGGCTAGTTTACACCCACCTGGCTACTTTGGGGGTTGATGTCCATGAGTTTTCTCCTAAAAAATTGCTGATAAATGATTATTCTATCTGGCATCGGCACTGGCCAGAACGAAACTTAAATGAACCTAACTTCTTCAGAGCGATCGCAAAAACGTTAGCTCTATTCTTCTTGATGATTTTGGCTCGCTGGCGGGGTACAAAAATTGTCTGGACAGTACACAACTTAGCCTCTCATGAACAGCTTTACCCGCAACTAGAGGCTTGGTTTTGGAAAGCCTTTACAAGGCAGTTGGATGGTTACATTAACCTTAGCAAAACTGGGATGAAATCTGCCCAAGAGCGCTTCCCTCAGTTAAAGAATATTCCTGGTTTTGTAGTACCCCATGGTCACTACCGAGGGCAGTATTCTAATCAAGTCAGTTCTCAAGAAGCTCGCCATTACCTAGGAATTCCAACTTCGGCGAAAGTATTGCTTTTGTTTGGTAAAATTAGACCTTACAAAAATGCTCCTAAATTGATGCGAGTTTTCCGACAGTTTTTTGACCCAGAAGCCATACTCTACATTGTGGGTAGTCCAGAATTTCCTGAATTAGCAGCAGAAATTGAAAGGGAATCCGCCTTAGATAAACGAGTCCGAATTAACCTAAATTTCATACCCCAAGACCATATGCAATGGTACTTTAGTGCTGCTGACTTAGTTATTTTGCCGTACCGCGAGATTTTAAACTCTGGTAGTGCTTTCTTAGCCCTCTCTTTTAACCTACCCATATTAGTTCCTAAAATTGGCGCTCTCCCTGAAGTTCAAGACCAAGTTGGTGAAGAATGGGTCTATACCTATACAGGAGAAATTACTGATTATGACATTGAAAACGCTTTAGATTGGGCGTTAAACACTCCCCGTCCAGAACAAGCTCCCCTAGACGCTTTTGATTGGCAAGAACTAGCCAATCAAACGATTAATGCCTACAATGAAATTGCCAACTACTCCATAAAAAGAATGAATAAATCGTAATAGCTGAACTATAATTATCAATTTCATTGATGCCTGAAAAATTCCTGTGCTATCTCACTAGATCAATTAGTTTTTTGGGGTTAAAAAAATCGGTTTAAAACCGTAAGCATGAGCTTAAAGCACCTCAAGTAGCGTGTGCGTAGCGCATATGCTTACGGTAAGCTTATCATGTTTATTGGTCTTATTGAGATAACTAAACCGATATTTTTTTACCATAAATTCCGGCATTTTTTACAAAATAAGCTTTTTAGGCTATTTTGTCACCCCCTCAGCGATAAATCACTGAAATAATGAAAGCTAGGCATATTAGGTGATGATTCCTAGGAGTAAAAACAAGTTAATGATTGGACGACGTGAATTATTACTGGGTTTAGGTAGCTTAGCCAGTGTCGGCCCTCTGACAAGGTGTAAATCTATCAGACAAAGTAACTCAATTCAAGCTATTGATGACCCGAAGCGAGACTTTGCAGTAGCTCAAGGAGCTTCTTTAAAAGAGCGTGCAGCAGCAAAAGGATTAATTTATGGAGCCGAGAGTCGATTCCCAGACCTATCCTCAAACCCAGCCTTAGGTACCCGTTTTGCTCAAGAGTGTGCCATGCTGGTTCCCGGATGGGGACTCAAGTGGTTTGTTTCTACTCCTTCTTCCCCTCCCCTGTGCCCTCACCCCCATCAGTTTGACTTTACGGCTGGGGATTGGATGGCAGACTTTGCCAAGACTCATGGATTGCTGTTTCGGGGACATACCCTAATTTGGCACATCTCGTTACCCCCTTGGTTTGAGGAGACAGTAAACCGCCAAAATGCTGAACAGTTCTTGGTTAGACATATAAAGACAGTGGCTGGGCGTTATGTTGGACAAATGCACTCCTGGGATGTGGTGAATGAAGCGATCGCTACCTTCCAAGGACGGGCAGATGGTTTACGCAAAACGCCATGGTTAAAATTTTTAGGTCCGAAATACATTGACCTAGCCTTTCGCATTGCAGCTGTTGCTGACCCCAAGGCAATGTTACTCTACAACGAGTATGGACTGAGTTATGATTCGAGTGATGAGCAAGCCAAGCGTAGGGCTGTATTGAAGCTACTAGAGGGGTTGAAGTCTCAGGGAACCCCCTGTCATGCCCTGGGAATCCAGGCTCACTTGCGAGGGAATAAACGGATTAACCCCCACAGCCTGCGGAAGTTTCTCCGAGATGTGGCGAGTATGGGTTTTAAAATCTTGATTACTGAACTAGATGTCAGAGATGACAAGTTACCAAAGGATGTGACTGTACGCGATCGCATGGTGGCTCAAGCTTATGAAGATTATCTGTCTGTTGTGCTTGATGAGCCAGCCGTGATTGCAGTAGTGACCTGGGGATTTAGCGATCGCTACACATACTTAAGTAGCTTCCATCCCCGGTCAGATGGTGCCCCAGTGCGACCTCTACCTCTCGATGCAGATTTCCAGCCCAAGTTAGCCTGGAATGCGATCGCTCGTGCTTTTGATAATGCTCCTAAGCGTTGAATCATTAGACCTTTGGGGAAATTAACTTTCAGCTGAGATATCAATTGGGTTAATGGTTCATTTTCACGCCTATGTAGCCTCACGTTCAGACCCCTTAAAAATGGGATAATATAGGATATATCGGTATCAATTAGACATCCTATGGATCTCACTCCCATAGAAGCCCAAGATAGATATGGCTATAACTCAAAGACTTTATCTAGATGGGCAGACGCAGGCAAGATTGAATGTATTAGGTCTCCCGGCGGGCACCGACGCTATTTGGCCAGTTCCATTGAGCGCTTAGTAGACGGAGAGGATTCACGTTCCGTTATTCTCTATGCCCGAGTGTCTACCAGGTCTCAGTCGGATGATCTTGCGTCTCAGGTTGAGTACTTGGGGCAGTGTTATCCAGAGTGTCGGTGCTACTCAGAGTACGGTTCTGGATTAAATTTCAAGAGACGTAAGTTCATCCAGTTAATGGAAAAGGTTGCTGGTTCACAGATAAAGACCATAGTCGTTGCTCACAAAGATCGACTATGCCGATTTGGTTTTGATTTCGTGGAGTGGTTTTGTTCCCTGCACAAATGCCAAATCATAGTATTGAATCACACCTATAAGTCTCCTCAACAGGAACTGATCGATGATTTTATGTCCATAATGCATTGCTTCAGCTCTAAGCTCTACTTCCTTCGTCGGTACGAAAAAGAAATAAAAAATACCGTCAAAGAAGTAGACAGATTAGACAAATTAGGATAAAATAGACGTAAGACGACAAAGACCTAACGATGCCAAAGCAGTCAACAACAAACAAGAAAATATCGACTCAAATTGTCCCCGTAGTGGGGATGACCAAGTCGGTTGAAAATGAGTTGCTAGCGACTATGAAAAACCTTGGGATTGTTAGGTCTGAATCTGATCACAAATTAGGGAGTATCAATCACTGGGGAATCGACTGGAAAAAGTCCTACCCCGAGGTCAGAACCTTCAGGACTCCTGATTCACTAGGTCTGCCTTCTAAATTGATGGAATGGACGGTCAGTGATGTGGCAAAAGCTATCACTGCTCAACAAGCGGCCTCAATTGATGCTGTTGTCAAAAAGGTTTATAAAAGGTTTCCTGGAAAAGCCAATCTAAAGGTCAGGAAAGACCAATGCCTACAACTGAAGACCTTGGCTTTCATGGACAGTCCACTGCTCCATAGGTTGGTCAGAAAGGAGTACCAAAGAGGGCATTCTTGGATCCGAAATAAAATAGTCTACCAACAAGGCGGCTACAAGTGTAAGAGAGTATCTCGAAACACCTACCAACTGGAATTAGCTGGTCTCAAGAGAGGAAAAAGGAACAAGGTACTAGTCAGATCTAACCGCAAGATCAAAGGGCAGATCCGACTAATTCACAACCAGTTGCTTCAGCGTTTTGAAGTTCATTTTCTGGTAGATCATGGAAGAGTTGACGTTCCTTTGGAGCGTCCATCTATCGGAATTGATAAGGGGTACACAGAGGCTTTCTTTGATTCGGAAGGGAAAGCTCATGGCAAAGGTCTGGGCAGGTTGGCGTCAAAGAAATCAGATCGAATATGCGCAAAAAACCGGAACCGAGGAAAACTTTGGGCACTGCACAGAAAGCTGGAAGAAATTGATCCGGCTAAGTCTGCTCGAATCCTGGAGAACAATCTTGGCAGAAAGACTGAGAACCGCCGTTACAGGAAAGACCTTGGTGAAATACTCGCCGTTATTGGCCAAGCCTCCAAGTCACTACTTGGAGGAAAAGCATTAAAAGTTTTTGCAGAAGATTTAACACAACCAATTACGAATAAGCGCCAGTCCAAGGCCATGTCTCGCAAGCTTAATAGCTGGATGATTGGACTGATGCGAGATTCCTTACAAAAATGGGCTAATTGGACTGGATCGGTTGTCACGGAAGTTCAGCCTAGCTACACGTCGCAAATTGACTCTAGGAATGGAACCCTATTAGGGAAAAGGACTGGGGACAATTTTACCGGATTTGATGGGGTCGTGTTGCAGGCTGACCACAATGCTGCCAAAAACATCCTTGCTCGGGGTACGGACTTCGAAATTTCTCGGTTCTCTTCGAGGGCTGAGGTTCAGGCAGTGTTGTTGCGTCGTACTGCGCGTTACTTGAAAGGGTTGGGACTGAGTTTAGCTAATGCAGTCGAGCTTGGATGGCTTGACTCTAAACATACTAAAACTCAGACTTTCAAGCAGCTCCTGGCCGGGATGTCAGGAACGTCTAAATAGTGAGTGGCAGGTTTAACTCCAATTACTGTATGACCACTCCTCACTTAGACAACAATAAAATGCACCTTGACCGGATTGTACGGGCTTGTCCCAATTTCTCCCGGTTTAAGAGTCTCCCTATGTATATATATAGGTTTATATATAATAGCAGTTCTCAATTGGGTGAGGTAGAAAGTCCTGGGTTAATGAGAGTCGGGAGATCGGAGTCGGGAGATCGGAGTCGGGAGATCGGATGCAGTGCGGTCTTGGGAGTCCCCCTCAAGACCGCACTGGCTCCCTTTGAACACACTGGCTCCCTTTGACCGCGCACCCGTCGCTTTACTAACGACGTTGTTTTGCTTGGTCAAAGGCTTCACAAAGTTCCTCGAAAGAACAACCCAGTATTTCAATCAGGAGCCTGACGTGCTTTAAACGTGGTTCGGCTTTGCCATTTTCCCAGTCACTAATCGTCGTAATGCTGACACCAACAGCAATGGCTAATTTCATTTGAGTCAGATTGACATGTTCCCTGAGTTTTACCAGGGTTAGAGGTTGATCTTCTTGGCTTTTCATAATAAATTGTTATTGTTCAAGAAAACTTGAACGGTTTGCTTAAATAGGGCTTGCGGATGAACTCTACATGTAGTGTTATTGTTACCCTCTAAAACCTACATGTCCTGTGTCGATGGCTAAATTGCGTAAGCCCTAATTAAAATAGGGCAGTTAACTTTGTTTTCTGCCCTTTTCTTGTTTGCCAGACAGCAGCAAGCAGTTTGGCGACCTCACATAGGGTTATTAGCTAGTTCAGTAAAATACCTTACCACTAACCATACCGTAGATAAATTTTCTGTAAAATGTTTGCACCAAACAGCTAATATTCCCCAAGCTATGCCAAGCTAGAGGCAAATCATCGCGCAATCGAAAGTAAGCCGCTTCAACACCTGCAGACTTGCCTCATCAGGGCAATCTAACCCGCAACTAATTACGGTGACATTTACCAAACCTCTCTATCGATAGGTGTAGGCTTCTCGCCAACCCCAGCCATCGCTATTTCCTTACAGAAACGCTTCCGTGTTCGGGTATAAGGCAAGCTTTACTTCTGACGGGATGCCCCACCGTCAAATTTCTGATTTTGATTGCTTTATCCACAGGAGGTTTGATTTCCACTGTCCTTAACCAGTGCATTTTCGGCTTTGGTCATCAACTTTAATAGACTTTAATTCACCATTACTTGCTCGTCTATTATAACTGATTAGACAAAAAGTGAGAAGAATTAGACAAAAAATCAGCAGAACTGTCAGGCTGCGTTCAATTTCACCCCCAAATTAGTACATATGTACTAATAACCCGGTCATCAATCCTGCCCGCTCATGATGAGGGGCTGTTTCCCTAAGTAAGCGTCCGCACATGGGTTACCCCATGGTACGAGCTTCCCAACGTCTAAGATGGGTCGCTGATGGTAGTGGAAGCTAATTTGGCTCCAAATTCAAGTGTCTCAAGGAAAACCTATAAGGAAAACCTATGTTGAATTATAGAGAAAAGCTCAATCCCTGGATCATTGTCCTTTTGCAACCCAAGCTCAGCAATATCACCGTTGGCCGATTCAGACGGCGCGGCAATGCTGAAGAACATCTACGAGTTTTAAAGCAGATGATGCCTGAGGCAAAATTTTCCATTATGTTTGATGTGGAGACTATTAGGGAGGATGTTGTTAACTAGTGGCTAAGGTAAGTCATTAGTCATTACTCATCTGTCGTAAGCATTCAGCCGTCAGCTATCAGCCGTCAGCTTATTTTATTCAAAAGCTGTTCGGTGTAGCGTGCGCTATGGGCATAAACTGTTCCGGTAGCGTGGCGAAAGGCCTTTCGCTGTTCGCGTAGCGTGCGCGTAGCGCATTAGCTGATACGCGACACGCGCTATAGCTTACCATCTGTCATCAGTAACTACAGTTACTAATGTATGTTGTTCACATTGGACTAATAGAACTCTGGTGAAAATCATGCCTCTACTCCTTGTCATGTCTGAGCTAAACGTTAATTTTCCCAGAGTTCTAATCACTAATGACTAATGACTTTTTGAGTAGGATTAGTTAACCGTTTAAGTCAAACCCCTAAAAGAAATTCGGCTGATGACGAATTAGGTTTAGAAATTCCTCACGAGTTTTTTGATCCTCTTGAAAAATCCCGACCATCGCACTGGTGGCGGTCCAAGACCCTGGTTTTTGCACACCGCGCATCACCATGCACATATGGGTAGCTTCCATAACCACAGCCACACCCTTGGGATCTAGGACAGCTTGAATGGCTTCGGCAATCTGGCGAGTCAGCCGTTCCTGGACTTGCAGTCGCCGTGCATACATCTCGACCACACGGGCTATTTTACTCAGTCCTACCACTTTTTGGTTAGGGATATAGGCGACGTGAGCCTTACCCATAAATGGCAACATGTGGTGTTCACAGAGGCTAAAGAAATTGATATCCCGGACGAGTACCATTTCATTGTGACCTTCGTCAAAAATTGCCCCGTTGACTATTGCCTCTAAAGACTGGTTGTAACCACCAGTCAAGAATCGCATTGCCTCGACTACCCGCTTAGGGGTTTTGAGCAGTCCCTCTCGTTGCGGGTCTTCACCAACACCCAATAATATAGTGCTTACAGCGTTGATCATCTCCTGGTTCAGTTCTTCCAAAGGAGGTTGTAAATTGGGCTGGTGACCATTCTGGGTATTGCGGTCAGGACGGGTCTCTAGCTGATTGTTCTCATTACCATTGATACTTTTAGCAGTTGAAACAGATTCAACACGCTTGAAACCATTGGAAGAAGCAATAGTCATGATTAATCTGATTAGATTGTAAACAAAAATGAACTTGATATTGCCAGACCATAGGGACAGGTTAAATTGACACAGCAATAACCTTTCAGTTAACCAAAAGTGTGCTATTATTACCTATACCCTAAAGAATCCCGGCACTGGGCATCAGAGTCAACGACTCGATCACAGCCTGTTGTGGTAGCTGGACGGTGTGCAAAATTGACTGGGCAACAATTTCTGGGGTCAACATCCCTGACCGATTTAATTGCACCTGAACTGTATCTGCATCCCATAAAGGGGTATTGACTGCACCTGGACAAATGCTTACTACCCGGATACCATGGCGGCTTTCCTCCGCTGCTAGAGTCTTGAGGCGAGCAGCGTTGGTGAACCAGAGAAGCGGCAGCGCTGTC
>NZ_JAAHGN010001590.1:0-1023 GCF_010672485.1 Moorena sp. SIO2C4
TCAACCCCTTCCAGCGTGCTACCCCGTGGGACACGAATTAAAGTGGGCAGCACTGGCACACTTGAGCAAATTCTGACTGGACCAGCCCAAATGGATGATGGCACCCACAACCTTTTGGGAGCATTGAAAACCAGTATGGGAACCCTCGGAGCAAAAAACCTCAAGGAAATGCAACAAGTGGAAGTAGTGATTGCTCCCTCTCTGCTAACAGAAGGAAAAGTATACCAGAAAGCTCAGCAGTTGGGTATGGGTAAATAATATAGTGTCTAGTTGAATACTTATCATTCTTGGTTGTTCATCAATTTAAAATTGAAACTTGACCATTGACAATTACCAAATATTATGGTATTAGATATATCAGCTTTTCTACAGCTTTCTAAAGTTCACTAACAACTGTTGTCAATAGTTCAAGCACAATAGTTCAAGCACAATAGTTCAAGCACAATAGTTCAAGCACAATAGTTCAAGCACAATAGTTCAAGCAATGAGTAGATATACTTATCACGCTCACCGCCTATCGTCAAAATTTTTCGACTGGTAGGATTTTTTCAGAAAGTGCCGGAAAACCTGGTATCATTAAATAAATCTATGACATTGAAGCATCAGACAGCTAATCAAATCTGTTTTGTAGTAAATGTCAAATATGCCCAGATTCTGGGCAAGCGCTTTTGGGAAAATCCCAAAAGCTTTGAGAGATACCTCCCCATCAGTTAATGATGTGCTATACAAGGCTTCTGCAGATGCGGCGGAAATGCTGGGTTAAATGTATCTGGCTTGGAAATTGCTGAAAAAAAATCAACGGTGACATACAATGGAAAAAGCGGAGACAAATGTTTCCGTTCACTCCTCACACCACACTCCGCCCGGACCTAGTTCGGGCGGTTCCTTATTTGGCTCATTTTGAAGGTTGTTCGCCTTTGGCGTCCCTTGTAGGGTAGGTTGTTCGCGTAGCGTGGCCAATAGGCCAAGGTTAGCTGGTTGAAGGTTGTTCGCGTAGCGTGGCCAATAGCCCAAGGTTAGCTA
>NZ_JAAHGN010001591.1:0-1013 GCF_010672485.1 Moorena sp. SIO2C4
CCAAATAATAAAAACCGGGTAATCCTTTAATTACCCGGTTTTACACAAACCGTTTCGCCTCTTGCTTGGCTTTATACAAATCCACCTGCTTCAAGGTTTTAATCTGCTCAGCCAATTGGTTAATCAAATCATCTTGATCAATAAGCGTGCCACTATCCTTATCTTCAGCATTTCCCTGAGAATGAATCCAATACGCCAACCATTCCATCAATCGGCGTAAGTCATCCAAACTCAAATAGGTCAACCACTTATCACTACTTAACTCTTTATTAGCATCCCAAGAGGTTAACAAGGTTTCCACTGCTTTGTCATAAAGCTTATAGCGTTCCTTGGGCAAAACCGCTTGATACCGATGAATTAATGCAATAATTGTCAACAATAACGGATTCCGTGCCAATAGCTTAATCCGGTCATTATCATCGAGAGCCTTTCGTAAACTATCCTTGCGCCTTTCAGCTTCTGCTTGGTCTTGAAAGCGACTGTTATACCAGTTATCAATAAACGCGGAAATCTTGCTATCATCAAAGGGTTCAATTTGATAGTGGGGAAAGTCCTCAGTGCGGAAAAAGTCCCGTCGATAACCAGCCGGTCTAGATGTAATAATAGCGCGATTTCTGTCAAACTGTCCTAAAAAATTCTCGATGCGCCTGACTACATCATTGCGTTTAGCCTCTTCTGCTACTTCATCCAAACCATCCAGCAATATCAACGCCCTACCATCAGACAACCAATGCTCAAAAAATCCAACTGGTAACCGTTGCACTGACATCGTGTTTTCCGCAAACCCACGAGCATAGTCGATCAGGTTTTTATCGAGATTTATCCCAAAATCTCGCATCCTAATTAAAATCGGTAGCCAGTCCGTATCACCATCTAATCCCAAAACCTCAGCTTTGCTCTCAGCCAACATTACCGCAAAATAACTCATCAACGTGGTTTTTCCCGAACCAGGCGCACCCAATATCACCACTCGTCTCGACTGACTTTGGCTCAATAACTGCTGAGCCAAGAAT
>NZ_JAAHGN010001592.1:0-1007 GCF_010672485.1 Moorena sp. SIO2C4
TCTGACAAAAGTTCACATAGCGCGTACGGTGCAGCAATCGGTGTAGCGGCGCGCTACCCAACGGAAGACTCATCCTTTCCCAGTGATGGAAGGTGTTACCTTCTCAAATTGGCTACAAATGCCATATTCTGACTGGGTGACTAAACTCAGACAGGATGACAAGCGAAAACACCTCCCGTCTCTATAATGCCGAAGTTACGTTATTGGGTCAATCCAAACAATGGGCTGATATCAGGCATCTACATACAAGGCGTCTGGATGGTAGTTGGACTAATTCACTCAGGTAGCGTAAATCTGACAAAATGGACTATGTACATCCACTCAAGTGCTGTGTTTGCGACAGTCACGCAACGTCGATTCAGTCGATGGTTGCTTCGGTCCCCGGATTAATCCACAACGGTTATATAGCCCACTGATTCAGGAAGCGAAGAATAGATGGGAAAATGAACTATTGTATCTAAGCTTGGATACTTCCATGCTGTGGAATCAATATTGTCTGATTAGGGTAGCTGTGGTATATCGAGGAAGAGCAGTGCCAGTGGCGAGCGCGAGTACTGGAGCATTCTTAATGCAGCGTCTTGATAGGCAGCTATAATGACAAAGCTCTTGACAGTGTCGCGATTAATCCCAGATAGAGTTCAAGTTGTACTGCTAGCAGACAGAGGATTCATCAATACTCAGGTGAATGTTGTATGCCTTGGCTGAACTGGGGAACGCATTATCGCATCCGCATTGGTCTGTGATTTCTGGCTCTGGCGACATGGGTTAGGTTGGTCTCAAGTACGAGATTTTCATGTTCTACGGGGTGAAGCTCTTTTACTCCAAAATGTCTGGATTCACAAAACCGAATATGCATGGTGCAGTTAATCTGGGTCTGGCAAATGATGGAATTAGCGGAGAACTTTGGTACATCGTCAGCGACGAACCGACCACCCTTGCTGACATTTCGGGAATATGGCTTACGCTTTGATATTGAAGAGAGCTTTCTTGATGACAAGTCCAATGGT
>NZ_JAAHGN010001593.1:0-1007 GCF_010672485.1 Moorena sp. SIO2C4
TCGGCAAGGGAATAGTATTTCTCTTGCCGGATCGTTGCCCTAGGTTCTGATCTGCCCTGTGCTTTAGCTGTTTCTAGTTAGCTGTATCCCGCAGTGCTGCCAACACCGTCTCATGAATCACACCATTGCTGACAACCACACCCTGATTTTCAACTAGCTTAGAACCGATCGAAAAGTTCAGGGGCTTGCCATGCATATCTGTAACAAGCCCACCAGCTTCCTCCACAACAATGGTGCCTGCAGCATGGTCCCAAATTTTCTCACGGTAGTTGGGATACTTCGATGACGGTAAACGTAGGTAAAGGGCTGCTTGACCAGAGGCAACCGCACCATACTTAGCCTGAGAATCCATCCGCAGGGAATCTGCAGTAATTCCCACCGCCTTAGCTACCAAATCTTGCCGAGAATGGTCACCATGACCAGACTCCACGCTTTCGACGAACCGGAGTTCTGCTGTATTGTCAGCATCAGTGACTTGAATCGATTCGGGTTCCCCACCACTAATCGGTACCATGGTTGCTCCCTGACCCCGTACTGCCACAAATAGCACACCCCGTTCACCATCTGGTTGTGCTAGGTTGACGGGTAAAGCTGGGCAAGCTAGCACTCCTACTTTCACTTCACCTTGTTCTACCAAAGCCAAGGCAACAGCATATTGATCATTACGCAGAAACCCTTTGGTGCCATCAATCGGGTCTAAGGTCCAGTAGCGAGGTCCAATCTCTCCATTGCCTAGATTAATCCAACTAACCACTGCCTCAGGAGTAGCATCATTAGTTACAGATTGCACATAACTGGTTACCTGTGCCAACTGATTCGCCATGGTTGGTTCCACCAAATCAGCAGCATCTTCTTCACCCACTACTGGATCATTAGGAAAGCCTTGGGCAAGTAAGCGGCAAATCACTGCCTGAGACCCATAATCGGCAACAGTGACAGGGCTTTTGTCACTTTTTTCCATAGCTTGAGTCACCCGTTCACTCCGGACTTGCTCACAAATTTTGGCA
>NZ_JAAHGN010001594.1:0-1006 GCF_010672485.1 Moorena sp. SIO2C4
TCTTTAGACTACCAGGCAATGGAAGCAGCTCCTCCCCAACCCCAAGCAGGTTAACATCCTAGTTGTAATGAAGCCCACCTTGGCGACGCAACGGGTTCTAAAATCTACTGACTTGGCCAGCCTAGGGTTCCCGGTGCAACGTTCAAGTTAAGTCTTTTCCTTACCAACCCTAATTCTTACCAACCCTAATTATGGTGAGGTAGGATTATTGGTTGGAGAGTTAAAGCAGCTTGGTAACTTCCAGGCATTAGAAAAGGCAAGAGGTACTACCACTATTAACAAAATTAAGCAAGCAAAGTATAAAAAACGTTACAGTTATGAAGGACAATGCTGTAAGAGAGCAACAAAAACTGCTGCTGATTGATGATGACCCCAACCTCATATTGCTAGTCAAGGACTACCTAGAGTTTCGGGGATACGAGGTGATGACCGCTGAACATGGGAAAGAAGCTCTGGACATTTTAGAGCAGGATATTCCTGATATGATTATCTGTGACGTGATGATGCCAGAAATGGACGGCTATACCCTGGTAGAAAAGGTCAGAGATGATTCTCGCACCAGCTGCATTCCGGTACTATTTCTCTCAGCCAAGGGTCAAAGCCAAGATCGAATAAAAGGACTCAATAAGGGTGCGGATATTTATATGGTTAAGCCCTTTGAGCCAGAAGAACTGGTAGCACAGGTGGAATCTTGCCTCAAGCAAACTGCTCGTATGATGCAGCTCACAGTTTCTAATCCAGACAGCGCACCCAGAATTAACGTTCCTTACGATGTTGATTTGACTCCTACTGAGCGGAAGGTTGTCCAGTTTGTGGCAAGAGGTATGGCAAATCGGGAGATTGCTCAGCAGCTGAATGTTTCTCAGCGTACCATAGAAAGTCATGTGTCTAACATGCTAGGGAAAACTGGTCTCCATAACCGTACTGAATTAGCCCGTTGGGCAATTGAAAATAGTATGGCATAACGCTCCATACTATTTTCAATTGCCCAACGGGCTAATTCAGA
>NZ_JAAHGN010000016.1:0-22186 GCF_010672485.1 Moorena sp. SIO2C4
CTGGAATTAAGTAGCTAATACCACATCCCATGGTATGACCCCCTGCTGGTTATAGTTGGTAATTGCTTCTGATTACCCCAAACCTCTTATATCATCTCGGGATAATTACCCTTAATAAAAATCTCCACAATCTGGCCATCTCCCCATCTCCCCACACGTCCCACCCTCCCCACACTTCCGACCCTCCCTCTAATTATGGGTATTCCACCTGACTTGATATGACCCTATACCATAAGGGTTCTGGGGGTGACCCACCTTAACCTAAAATTTTAACAATTCTTTACTTTTTCGGTAGCAATGGCTACTGAAAAAGTTTTTTTTTGGTTTTTTGGTAAAGAACCTTTGCAAAACTTTACTTTACTTAATATACTGAAATCATGTGGCAATAGGTATTTATTCTTAGCTATGGTCTCCGTGAATTTTCCTTGGATAACGACGATTATTCTGCTGCCCCTAGTGGCATCTTTGGTGATTCCGATCATTCCCAGCAAGTGGCTGAGGATGATTCGTTGGTATGCCCTAGGTGTAGCCGTTCTGGATTTTGTCCTAATCATCTATGGGTTTTGGCATCATTACAATTTCCAAAATTCCGAATTTCAGCTCAGGGAAAGTTATACGTGGATACCCCAGCTTGGCATTAGTTGGTCTGTAGCAGTCGATGGCTTATCGATGCCTCTGATTGTGTTAAGTGGCTTAGTCACTACCTTAGCTATTGTTGCGGCTTGGAAGATTAACCATAAACCGCGTCTGTTTTACTTCTTGATGCTGTTCATGTATAGCGCCCAGATCGGGGTGTTTGCAGCTCAAGATTTAGTGTTGTTTTTCCTAATGTGGGAATTAGAGTTGCTGCCAGTGTACTTGCTCATTTCTATATGGGGAGGAAAACAACGCTTCTACGCCGCAACCAAGTTTATTCTTTACACAGCAGCAGGTTCAGTTTTTATCCTGGTCGCCGCGCTAGTGATGGCGTTTGCTGGAGATACAGTGACCTTTGACATGCAAACCCTAGGGAATCGGCATTACCCGATAGCTTTGGAACTAGTAGCTTATGCGGGTTTCTTAATTGCCTATGGTGTCAAGTTGCCGATTTTTCCGCTACATACCTGGTTACCGGATGCACACAGCCAAGCTTCTGCTCCAGTGTCGATGATATTAGCTGGGGTCTTATTGAAAATGGGTGGGTATGGACTGATGCGCATGAATCTAGAAATGCTTCCTCATGCCCATACTTACTTCGCACCAGTGCTAGCAGTATTAGGTGTGGTCAATATTATCTACGGTGCTTTGCTTGCCTTTAGCCAAGACAATCTCAAACGACGACTAGCTTACTCGTCAATTTCCCACATGGGTTTTGTGTTGATTGGCATTGCTTCGTTCACTGAATTAGGAATGAATGGAGCTATCTTACAAATGCTTTCCCATGGGTTAATCGCTGCTGCCTTATTCTTCCTATCTGGTGTCACCTACGAACGTACTCATACGCTAGCGATGGCAAAAATGGGAGGAATGGCGCAAGAAATGCCCAAAGCATTTGCCCTTTTCACTGCTGGTTCCATGGCATCCCTAGCCTTACCAGGAATGAGTGGTTTTGTGGGTGAGTTGTCAGTCTTTCTTGGAGTCACCACTAGCAGTGTCTACAGCTCATCTTTCAAAGTAGTCATCGTTCTATTAGCAGCAGTGGGATTAATCCTAACTCCGATTTATCTGCTTTCACTGCTCAGACAGGTATTTTTCGGTAAAAATAACTCTGGCATAATTATTGAGAAATACCTAGGGGATGCCAAGCCTCGCGAAATTTTCGTTACCGCTTGTCTGTTAATCCCTATTATTGGGATCGGTCTTTATCCGAAGCTAGTCACTCAAACCTATGATGTAAAAACTGTAGCGGTTGCTGCTCAAATGCGCCAATCCTTACCACTCATTGTTCAAGAGGAATCACCTCTATACTCTGGTACCTTCACAGCGCCACAGTTAGCCAAAACCAAGGCTCAACCTATTCTTGGGGTTACCCAGTATTGATTAGTTCCTGTTTGCGATTAGCGGGAGTTAAACAAAAAGAACGCCCCAAACCAAGTAGGAGCATCTAACTTTGGAAGAAACATACCGCAAATAGCTATATCATGGTGATTCTACAGCAAAAATAAAACGATATATTTGCCAAAATGAGATGCTCCCAACAAATCGGGTGCATCTTACTTTTTTGAGGCAAAACGCGAGTCTGATAAACCCCATTTTCCATTGCTGTATGGCTTTTAAAATTAGTAGGTGCGCTTCACCCATTAAGAATTAAATTCGCGAGGGGTCGCACCTGTGGATTTCACAGACTAAATTTCACAGACTAAAACTGTACCCTTTTCCCCACGAGTTATTCTGAGTTCCTCATCCAGATAGAGAATTTGTAGACGACCTTTGGGCGATCGCTTCATGGTAAATGCTAATTCTCCAGTATCTGGGTTCATCTCTTGGGGGGGTACTAAACCGAACATCAACTTCAAAAAACCAGACATCAATTTTTCTGTCCAACTTTTCTGTGAAGATGGGCATTGATCACCAAAAATTGCTTGCCAATCTTTTAGATTTGTTGATGGATGGGGGGCTAAAATAGCTCCTGTAAATTGTACTTGTAACACCCAATCACTAACGGGATAACAAACGCCTTGGTTGCGTACAATTCCCTTGATTTGAGCCATAGACTCATCAACGGTCGTAAATTCCACAACGATATCATGACTACGCTGTTGACCATCTCCCAACAAAAATACAGGTTGGAGAACTCGGTCAATCACCAGTTTTAATCCTGTGGGTTGAAACATATTAAACGCAAGACGACCGAGAGTGTAAGCATACTGACCCTCTGCCAGTTGCTCTCCTCCGGGAAAATTAGGTGTGCTAATTAACAACCATTCATGATCCAGGAGTTCCCCATGACGTGTTGGTGCTGTTGTGGGATTGAGTTGAGATAAATGATTAATTGCAGCAATTACGGCTTCATGCTTAGTATTTCCACCACAAGCGGCAAGCACTTGACGCAAGGCTGTTTTAGCTGATGTACGTTTTTCTGAATCTACGACTACCATATCATTGAAAATTTTAGCTGTCCTGATGATGCTACTTTATATCATCCTATATTGTTAATTTTTTATTGACTATTTTTTTAAATTTTGTTACATTTATTCTGATTAATAATCCAATAATTTACAAAATAATCCTACTATGTCTAGCAGCGTTTTACAGTCCGTAACCTCTCAAAATAAGGCAGTGAAAAAACTGGGATTAGGTGGCTATAATTCAGATTTTTTTGACTGGGAAGAAGTTTGGTATCCTGTTTTTTACGTCGAAGATTTAGACAAATCCCAGCCCACTCGCTTCACTTTGTTAGAGCAGGATATTGTCCTCTGGTGGGACAAGCATGAACAGATGTGGCGAGCGTTTGTCGATCAATGTCCACACCGTTTGGCTCCACTGTCTGAAGGTAGAATTAATCAGGATGGACGGCTAGAATGTCCCTATCATGGCTGGGCTTTTTCCGGAACAGGCCAGTGTGAGGTCATTCCACAGCAAAAAGAAAGGGGAAAGGCTGAAATTTCCCAACGTGCCTGTGTCAATTCACTACCGACTAAAATTGCTCAAGGATTGTTATTTGTTTATCCTGGACAAGCTGAGAATGCGGCTCAAACTAAGGTTCCCATTGTTGATGCCTTAGAAGAAGACCCGGACGGTTGGATTTGCTTGAATACGTTTCGGGATTTGCCTTATGATGCCCTAACATTGATGGAAAATGTACTCGATCCCAGTCATATTCCTTACACCCACCACCGCAGTGTCGGTAACCGCGCTAATGTATCTCCTGTGGAATTGGAGGTTGTAGAATCCGGGAAGTGGGGATTTAAAGGGGTTTGGGCAGAAGGTCCCCGTAAAGGAACCCTAGGACGACAGGATACGACCTTTATTGCTCCTGGACTGATGTGGCATGACCTCACCTCCAAGCAGTTTGGCAGGACACTAACAGTTGTGTACGCAACTCCCATTCGCAAGGGAGAGTGTCGGCTATTTGCCCGCTTTCCTTTTAAGTTTTCCTCCAAATTACTAGGGTTATTTCTGAAACTAACTCCTCGGTGGTATTCCCATATTGGGCAAAATAATGTTTTGGAAGATGATCAGATTTTCTGGCATTACCAAGAAAGATATCTCGAACAACAAGGGGGTAGTGGTAATTTTAATAAAGCGTTTTATTTGCCAACTAAAGCCGACCTATTTGTATTCCAGTTGCGTTTTTGGGTGAATCATTATAGTATCGACCCATTTCCAGGAAAAACTCTACCACCATCACTACCTAAGGAAGTTCTATTAGAAAGGTATCATTCCCACACGCAAAAATGCGCGAGTTGTCGTGGGGCTTTAGCGAACTTGCAACGGTTAAGGCTGGGATTAGCTGTAGGGACTGCACTGGTTTGGGTATTGCTTCCGTTACTGGTATTTATCCACCCTGAGGTATCTATTGTTACTGTTATTATTTTGACTGTAGCTGTTTTAATTAGTGGGGGAGTTTGGTTGGCTTTGGGTAAGTTGGAGCGGCAATTTTACAAAGGAAGGGAAATTCCACCCCGTAATTGGCCAGAGAAAGTTTACAAGGAGGCGAAGCCTAGATGAATGTGACTCTTACCATTAATGGTGAACAGCACACCCTCACCATTGAACCCCGTGTAACACTCTTAGATGCCCTACGTGAATATTTGGGATTAGTCGGGAGTAAAAAGGGGTGCGATCATGGACAATGTGGAGCTTGCACTGTTTTAATTGAGGGTCAGCGAGTTTATTCCTGTCTCGCGTTGGCTGTAATGCAGGAGGGAAAAGAAATTGTCACCATTGAAGGCTTGGCAACAGGGGATACTCTCCATCCGGTGCAGGAGGCATTTATTGACAATGATGGCTTCCAATGCGGCTATTGTACCCCAGGGCAAATTTGCGCTTCTGTGGCTCTTTTGGAGGAAGTTAAACGGGGTTGTGTTAGCGCGGTGACACCAGATTTGCATAGTCCTCCGCAACTAGCTGAACTCTCCGAGGCGGAAATTAAGGAACGACTGAGTGGGAATCTCTGCCGATGCAGTGCTTACAATGGTATTGTGGCAGCCGTACAGCAGGTAATTGGACAAAAACCACCTTCTCCTGTGGCAGCGGTTATGGTTAGTGAATCTGGGGATCAGTAAGCATCATGAATAACTTCACCTATACCCGTGCCACCTCCTGGTTAGATGCGGTAAACCAGGCAGTTGCTGACCAAAACTCGATGTTTATTGCTGGTGGAACGAATTTAGTTGACCGTCTGAAAGTATTCTTAGATCAGCCATCGCAACTGATTGATATCTCTCGGTTACAGATGCAGAACATTGAACCGATGGCTGATGGTAGTCTGCGTCTGGGAGCGCTAGTTAGTAATACAGCAGTGGCAGACAATAGTGATATTCGCCGCAACTATCCCATGTTAGCTAGGGCAATTCTATCTGGCGCATCTCAGCAAATTCGCAACATGGCTACAGTGGGGGGAAACCTGCTGCAACGTACCCGTTGTCCCTATTATTACGATACCGCCTTTGCTTGTAATAAACGGCAACCAGGGACAGGCTGCCCCGCAATTACGGGAATTAACCGTAGTCACGCCATCCTTGGGGCCAGCGAGCAGTGTGTAGCAGTCCACCCGTCAGATATGTGTGTTGCCCTAGCTGCATTGGATGCGGTGGTGGAAGTAGCAAGTGCCCAAGGGCAAAGGCAAATACCTTTTACAGATTTCCACCGTCTACCAGGAAATACACCCGAGCAAGACACCAATTTAGAACCAGGGGAGTTAATTACGGCTGTGATTCTGCCGAGCTTATCCTTTGGGAAATCTGGGGTTTATTTGAAAATACGCGATCGCGCTTCCTATTCCTTTGCTTTAATTTCTGTGGCGGCGGCGGTAAACTTGCAAGGGGAGCAAATCCAAGCTGCACGCTTGGCAATGGGTGGGGTAGCACACAAGCCTTGGCGAGCAACAGCAGCAGAAGAGTTTTTGATTGGTAAGTCTGCGGATGTAGCAACATTTACCGAGGCTGCAGAAATTGCCTTGGACTTAGCCAAACCTTTAACTCACAACGGTTATAAAGTTGAACTGGCAAAGCGGGCGATTCGTCGCGCCCTCATGGTTTCTGCTCAAGGAGGAGGGGTAGCATGAATCAAGTAACTGGTACTAATATTAACCGCAAGGATGGACGAGCAAAGGTTACAGGGACAGCAACCTACGCTGCTGAACATCAAATTCCTGGTTTAGTTCATGGTTATCTGGTGACTGCTAACATTGCTCATGGGCAGATTAAAAGTATTGATACCCAAGCAGCAGCAACAGCACCAGGGGTAATTGCGGTTTTCACTCATAAAAACCCGCCGACCGTATCTAAACCAGCTAACGATTTTTTAACCTCAAAAATCTACGAGGCACGACTACCCTTATCAGATGACCAAATTTACTACGCAGGGCAAATTGTTGGTTTGGTAGTCGCAGATACCTTTGAACGGGCACGTCACGCTGCCCATTTAGTTAAGGTAGAATACGTCACCCAAGAACCAATTCTAGAAACCAGCAAAGCCACCTTTAACGAAGCTCCACCCATGCTTGGGCAACAGATGACGTTTGAGAAGGGGAATTTTGCTGCTGGGGACTTTGCCAGTGCCATGGCAGGTGTAGGAGCCGAGATTACAGCTACTTACACAACTTCCAGCGAACTACACGCACCGATGGAACCCCATGCTATCATTGCTCACTGGCAAGATCCAGACACCCTGACTGTCTACGAACCATCCCAGTGGGTAATCGGTAGTCAGCGTACCTATGCAGAGCTGTTTGGACTTCCCCCGGAAAAANTGACCCGTGGCGAATTTAATTCGCCAACGGAAAAAGCACCATTACGGTCTTGGGGGTTTCCCCCATGAGCGACTGCATCAAGAAGCGCAAGAGTTTGACTTCTGACAAATGACTTCTGACAAATGACTTCTGCTATATCAGCTATCAGCCATTGGCCATTGGTCACGCTACTTGAGGTACTTTTGAATAAAATAAGCTGACGGCTGACGGCTGTTCGCCCAGCGTGAGCTAAAAGCTGACGGCTGACGGCTGACGGCTGACTGCTTACGAAAATAGTCAGCCAATTACTAATTACCAATTACTAATTACCAACTACCAATTAACTGTCTTAAGTAATGCTACCTTGGCTAGAAACTTAACACTAAAGTACAGTTAACACTAGGCTGCTCTGATACTCCTAGCCAAGGTAGTAAAAAAAGTTTTGCGATCGCGGATTCTTCGCCTCACCAATCTCAGCCGCCCTGCGCAGGAGACTATTGCCCTGATTATCCATTATGCCATACTCTTTATCGGTGTTATTGTCCTATTGCAGTTGTGGGGAATCGACTTTAGTTCTCTAGCTGTATTTGTCGGAGTCTTGGGTGTGGGCATTGGCTTGGGAATCCAGGGAATTGCTAAAGAATGTGTCAGCGGTTTGGTACTCATTTTTGAGCGTCCGATCCAAGTAGGGGACTTTGTGAATGTTGGGGAACTGATGGGAACAGTAGAAAATATCGGTATTCGGAGTACAGAAATCCTGACGTTGGATCAAGTCTCAATCATTATCCCCAATTCTCGCTTTCTTGAAGCTGAAGTGGTCAACTGGACTCACAATAATCCAGTATCCCGGTTAAAATTACCCGTAGGGGTCGCCTATGGTTCAGATCCAATTAAAGTACGTAGTGCTCTGATTGAGGCAGCTTCTCAACATCCAGAAATCTTAGATCAACCAGCCCCTAATGTATTTTTTACTGGATTTGGAGAAAATGCCCTCAAGTTTGAGTTGTTGGTTTGGATTGAAGACCCTCCCAAGCAGTTCCAAATCAAAAGTGAGCTTTACTTTCTGATTGAAGAAATACTACGTCATTACCATGTTGATAGTCCCTTTCCTAAGCTAGATTTGCACGTCCGTTCTGGTAATTTTCCTGTAGACGTTTCACACCAATTAATTGAGTCCCTAACTCAGCTATCTCAGGAATTGACTAAGTGGATGGCTAGACAATCCTATGGTAATAGTCACAATGGTACTAGCCACAATGGTACTAGCAACAATGGTACTAGTCACAGGAATGTTCAAATAAACAATACTTCAGATAATAATTGATAGTTAAGGGAATAGCGAACTTGATATCAGGCCAATGACTAATACCAAATCCGCTTGCCATACCCCCTTTACAAAAAATAAACCAAATCCTTATTATTCGATGAATCTATAGCTGTTTGAATAAGGGGGGTATGGGACAGGATTTAGTATTAATTATTACTTGATTAATAATCCTCCCCAAGCAAGTAATAGAGAAAAAAATATCGCAGCGATCGCCTGTCTACTTAACAGCAATAAGGCAAATCGAAGAGACTGTTCTCGCGTAATAGTTAACAGAGTAACTAAACAAGGTAGCAATACTCCTGCTAGATACACCCCAGTCAAAACCTGCAATGGAGTTAACATAGCCAAGGTTTCTGGTTCGGCAAATAATAGCAGTCCATCTTTGCGAATAGAAGCTAAAACAATAGGCAATGAGGCTTCAGGGGGTAAATTAAACCATCCCATCAAAGGGTTAATAATATTGGCTAAAACTGCGATTGTTCCTAACCAATTCAACACAGAAGCAATAACGGTAATAACTAAAAATATGGGAATTGCATTGAACAAAAATTGATTAATAGTTGACTTAGCTTCGCGCCAAATTACTGACGAATGAGGAAATTCTAAAAATGCTCTTCCTTCGATTACTAGGGGATTCTGATTCGATTTAGCTGTAGGGGAAGAAATGATGTAGGTATATATCAAGGTGGTTGCGGTTAGATACAGCAGGTAAGGAATTATCAAGTAAGGTAACTTAGCAGCACTAAACACCCCTAAAGTTGCGCCAAACTGATAAGAACAAGCCGAACCAAAAGCGATCGCGGAAATACAAGTTCCCCTAGAACAACTAGAACAGGCACGGGTACTAATCACCGCAGGAACATTACACCCCATACCCATAATTACTCGTACTAAATCCCGTCCCGATAACCCAAACGGACGGAGTAAAGGATTGAGAGCAATGGTAATTCGTTCTATTAACCCACTAGCTTTATATGCGCCCAAGAATAGGGCATAGAGAATTACTGTGGGCATCGCCCAAATAAACAGCAACGGACTCATAGTTATCAGTCCATACTGACCTATCAGTATTTCTCTTAACCAGATTGGGAGTTGGGATAAAGGTTTAATAACAGGAGCGATCGCACTTTGGACTATAGGATCTGCTAAAGTCGCAAAGGAGTTAGCACCCCAGACAGCAATAATGGCAGGAATAAGTAATAAAGCGATCGCCAATAAACTGCCCAGTCGAGGATGTTCTAACAGTGTTGGGTGGGGTTCTATATACCAGCCAGCCCTTGTAGGAATCCATTGGGCGGGAAAAGGATTAGGTTCTTGCAGAGAAGCCAAAATATGGTCTTTTTGTTCTGTAGTAATGTGGCGGGCATCTACAGTGACAATGCTCAGGTTAGAAGTTTCCGTCCATTCCCTAATCACTTGTTGAGGAGGACACGGGGTCTGGGGTTGCCCCAGACCCGTGAGATGTCCGTTATGAACCGTCGAGAATACCTTATCCCAGAAAGTAATCACCACAATGCCCCTTTTATCTGCTACTAAAGGTAGTAGATCTGCTAAATCTCGATCTACGTCGGTTGCCTTGACTACCAATAGCACGGTGTCATTTTCTTGTAGCTGTCTTAAAGCTTTCTTAGTAGTTACACTATCGGAACGATAGAGAATTCCAGGGGTATCGATAAAGGTATAGGCTTCAGATTGATAAGTGTCACAAGTCACTGTAGAACCGCGAAAATTGGCACTATAGGGAGTCTGTCCTGTAAGAGCCGCAATTAGTTGGGACTTGCCCGTACTCTCTTTACCAATAACCACCGCTGACTTTTTAACAAACACAATCGTTATTACAGCAAGAAAGGTCATCTAAGAACAAACCTTCTCGGCGATAGGCTTCCAATGGAGTTGGATCGATTCCCAGACGTTGAGCGATCGCATTACCGACTACAGCAAATCGCTGCCGAAATTTGTAAATAAAGCAAAAAATTATATCGCCGTGACGCACCGAAGGACCGACGACAAATAATCCTGGAGTTAGGGTAGACTCATCTTCTTGAGTCAGGGCTGCATAGCCATTTGACCAGTCAAATAGAGGTGCGATTTGTTTTAAACTGCTATCAAACCCCGTACAGAGAATTGGCGGTGTAGAACTAAACCACTGTTCGTACTCGCTCTCCACCACATATCCTTTTTTTACTGCTTTGACTGCTTCAATGTGCTGTTCTCCAATTAGTTCGACCCGACCCATAGAATAAGCTATTTCTAAACGTTTTAGACTATAAGGAGACAGAGAAACACTAGGATCTGAGTCTAAGTTTGACCAGCTACTCTGGCGATCGATTAACTTTACTTTTTTCCCTAATTCTGCCAAATTTGACGCTGCATCTACACCGCTTTCATAGCCTCCCACAACTACAAATTCTTTCCCCTTAAGCTCTGTCCAAGAACGTATTTGGGAATTATGTATACATAATTCCGCCCCTGGAAAAGGATTAAGATTGGGATATTGAAACTCTCCTGCTGCCCAAATCACAAACTGCGATCTCAGCGAAGCTGAGGCACTGCGTGAACGCAACTCGCCTTTAGAAGTTTCCAAGACAAAGCCTTTGCCTTGAGGTAAAGCTGCCATAGTTTTCACATTTGTCTCGGTTTTTATAGGTAGTTGAAAATGCTCTGCTACAGTCTCTAGATATAGAGCGTATTCTTTCCCCGAAAGATGTTCCTTTCTGAAACTGAGGGCAGGAGAAGTATTTAAAACTACTGCGTTGAGATCCAGCAATCCAAAACCATGACTGGGAAACGACGGCGTAATGAATCGCATTTCTTCAGCCCAACGCCTAAAAGAAGCCCCTACTTGATGTCGTTCTACAATGACAAAGTTTTCAATTCCTAAATCTTTTAAGACTACTCCACAGCCAATTCCAGCAGCCCCAGCCCCCACAATTACAACTTCAAAACGATCGTTAGTTTTGTTCACCAGCAGACAATCTCGAATAGATACTTTATGACAATTATAATCATTATATAAAAAAAAAGCTAGCTTTCTAACAAACAATATTAGTGAGGCAGTGGTAAACCATGATTGACATCCTCCCACCGCTAAACTCCTTACGTCGCTATAGGGCGTTGCGAGAGCAAATGGACAAAAAACAACGCTGGACGTATAATTAGAATATTTAAACTAAATACTCCAGAACTGAACTAAGCGTATAAGTGGACTTATATCAAATCCGTTTGTCAAAACCCTTTTATAAAAATCGACCAAATCTTTGTATGCCACGAATCTATGGCTATGCAGATAAGGGGGGTTTGGGAACAGGATTTGGTATGAGACGGCTATTGCTATATGCACCTCAAGTAGCGGATCGTACCGAGCATCGGCTTTTCTATTCTGCTGCCAACGGCACCTTTTACACCTCTCCTGGGTCAATCCCCAGCTGTCGCAGACGTTCTGCTAATCTCGCTGCCTGCTGTTGAGCCAATTCCTTTTCCTGGCGTTCGAGTTGAGCTTCTTGTTCAGCCTCCTGCAACTGCTGCTGAACCAACTCCTTTTGTTGCTGAGCTTGCTGCAACTGTTGCTGAGTCTGCTGCAACTGATCCTGAGCCTGTTGAGCCTGTTCAGAGCCTGTGGGAATCCAGTTCCCTAATTCATCATACCAGCGTAACCATCGACCATTAACCTCTTGGTATGACCCAGACCATACTCCTAGGCCAAGTCCTAATTCTGGCAGCCAAAATCTTTCGTTTTCCAATCTTACCTGTTCATAGTTTAAGCCTTTCAACTCAAAAATTCTTAACTCATTGGTATATCGGCTAAACACCACATAATAAGGAATACGAAGTATACGTTCATAAACCTCCCACTTACTTGGAGGTTGATCGATATCCCGTAGGGTTTGCCCTAAATCTTCTGATTCCGTCGTTGGAGAGAGCAACTCCACTACGATAAATGGACTGACCCCTTCCTGCCACATCACATAACTCAACCGTAAGTCTCGCTGTTCATAAAACCGAGACACCCCAACTACTCCAAACCAATCCGGTCGCTTGTACCATTGAGGATGACGAACATCATAGTACAGATTCAAGTCAGTCCCCACAAAGATCTGATCCCTTGGGTAACTCGGTGGGCAGAAAGTCTCCCGTAATAGCTGAGGTTGAAAATCGTGAAACTCGTCTGGCAAACCTGGTTCCTCTGGATCTTCACTAGGGAGATCATACATCGTCGGTAGGGTTTCCTTGGCCGGACGAGGGGGGTCAGTTTGATACATAACAGAGAATGGGATCAACTAGTTTTAGGGTAGCAACACCTTTGACTACTGATGAACTTATTAAAATTGCCAGAGTTTCAGATACGTTGAGCAGTCAGTAATGGTGCTACGCCCATGCTGTCCTTGTCATCAGCTATTAGTTACAAGGCCAACAGAACCAGACTGACCATAAAAAGCTGACCGCTCAAGGTAAGATGTGCTCCCACTTACGCGCTACCTAATTCTTAACTGGCACCTACACCCACCGCCGTTTTGTCGGATGTGGTTTGAGCAGGAGTTTCGTCAGCCATACTCACCCCATTGCCCTTCTGCCGCCACAGTGATGTACAGATAATCTTCGAGCGATCGCAACGATCGACATATTTAGCAGCAATCTCGATTACCTCTTGCATCAGACCCTTAACCAAGGTGGTTGGTTTCAAACCCATTTCCAAGAAACATTTATTCTCCACAGCCAGTTCATTTTCCGCTGATTCGTTTCTCGGGTTCTCTAGATAGGCAATTTCCGCCCCAGTGATATCAGACACAATCTGTGCCAAATCTCGGACCCGATGGGTTTCGGTCATCTGATTCAGGATTTTCACCCTGTCCCCAGAAGCCGGAGGATTTGCGATCGCTAACTCTATACACCGCACCGTATCTTGAATATGGATAAATGCCCTGGTTTGACCCCCTGTTCCATGTACCGTCAACGGATGACCAATCGCTGACTGCATCAGGAACCGATTTAGGACTGTACCATAGTCTCCATCGTAATCAAAGCGATTAATTAGCCGTTCATCCAGCTTTGTCTGCTTGGTCTGAGTTCCCCAAACAATCCCCTGATGCAGGTCAGTGATGCGGACCCCATCATTCTTGTTGTAGTAAGAGAAAAACAGCTGGTCCTGAGTTTTGGTCATGTGATAGATACTGCCCGGATTGGCTGGATACAAGATCTGCTGCTGTATCATTTTCCCCTCATCCGTAGTCACCTGGATATCTAAATACCCTTCCGGAATCTTCATTCCAGCAGTACCATAACCATAGACTCCCATGGTTCCTAAATGAACCACATGTATATCCAAACCCGACTCCACAATCGCAGCTAGGAGATTATTGGTCGCATTCAAGTTATTATCTACCGTGTAGCGCTTATGGCTAGATGACTTCATCGAATAAGGTGCAGCCCGCTGTTCGGCAAAATGAATCACCACATCCGGTTGATAGGTTAGCAATAGATTGAGTAAGCGATCATAGTCTTTCGCGACATTGAAGTTATAGAACTGGATTTGTTTGCCAGAAACCTCACGCCATGTCTTCAAACGAGTGGACATGGGCTGGTAAGGAGTTAAAGAAGTCACTTCCAACTCATTATCAATGTTGCGTCGTGACAAGTTATCAACAATTACAATGTCATGACCACTATCAGATAGATGAAGAGCTGTGGGCCAACCACAAAATCCGTCACCGCCTAAAACTACAACTTTTTTCATCATCATCTCCTGGTTGTTTGCTTACATGGTCTTTTTTGCAATGGTCAGCGAGCTGCGACTATAGCATCGCGCTTTGGGAATTAACCGAGAACCAATCGAGAACCGATATATTTCCATCACCGGACTTCGTCGAGCTACGCTAACATCACCTGATCACCCCAGTGTTACGATTACAGCAATCAGTTTTTTAGATGAAATCTAGTTCAGGGTATCGATCCATGATCTCCGATACCTCCTCCCTTTCAGAAGTCTTCTGATTCAAGATTTCTTTGAAGAAACGAACATAAGTGCTATAGACTTGGGTGGAACCGTCATCATGATCAACAATGAAGAAAGGGGCTGCTTCTACCCCGTGCTTTACAGCTAGATCTAGTCCCTCGCTAGATTGCTTACGCTCATCAGCAACCACAATTTGGTCTATTCGATCCATCAGTCCTTTTTTTTCAAGTTTTTCTACCACATTGACGCACTTGCGACAGAAATTACCGTCCTTGTTGATTTTTTTTACTAACGTGATTTTCATTCTGTAGTATTCAATACTGAATTGTTTTTCAAAAGCGTAATTAAGAAATTATCACAACCCACTCCCCACTCCTACCTAAAAATTAGGATTTCAAACGCAACTTATTGATTGTGCCGCAACGATTAAGTACCTAGACAGAAATTCTTTACCTAGTCTGTTAATTTCCGTGAGGGTTGCTCAAACCCTTACTGTTTGGTGTTCCTTGTTGTTCATTACCTGCTCTGTAGTGTTGTGTAAGCCACACTCTTTTTCTTTCTGCCCTTCCCACCACCAGCGACCTTCCCGTTCATGCTGATTGGGGAGAGTTGGGCGGGTACAGGGTTCGCAGCCAATGCTAACGAAACCTTTAGCGTGCAATTGATTGTAAGGCACATCATTAGTGCGGATATATTTCCACACCTGTTCAGAACTCCAGTTAGCTAGGGGGTTAAATTTAATCAGGGTTCGTTCTTGGGTCGAGAACGCCTGGTCTACCTGGACAACAGGGATATTAGCACGAGTACTAGGACTCTGATCCTTGCGCTGACCGGTAATCCAAGCATCCAGCTTAGCCAGTTGGCGACGCAAGGGAGCCACTTTGCGAATACCACAGCACTCTTTGTGACCATCCTGGTAGAAACTGAACAACCCCTTTTGTTTAACCAGTGCTTCCACTGCATCCGCTTCCGGTAAAATCACCTCCAGTGGAATTCCATAGTGCTGTCTGACTTTCTCAAGTAGTTGGTAAGTCTCGCAGTGCAAGCGACCCGTGTCGAGGGAGAACACTTTCACATCTGGCTTAATCTTGGATGCCATATCCACAAGAACCACATCCTCGGCACCACTGAAAGAGATAGCGATGTTGTCAAATTTGTCAAGAGCCAGTTTCAGGATTTCCTGAGGACTCTTGTGGGCGTATTCGGATTCCAAATAAACAACATCCAGTTCAAACATTAACATCTCCTTACTATATGACAAAAGTGGTTGGACTTGCTGATTATACGACGTATCGATACCGTTATCCATCGTCAGCCTTCAGCTTTGAGCTAATGTAATCCAACCCTTCGGAAGTTCGACCATAGTTCAGAAATTATATATAGCGCTTCCACTGCTGAAGTACATCTGAGTTAATAGACTTATAGCGCTTTGCCACCTGCCCTAATTAGAAACCGCTATAATCGATGCAGCGCCGCCAAAGGGGAAAGCTTAAAGGGTTATAAATATATTCCTTTTCCCCTTCCCCCTTCTCCTTTTGAAATCCCAAGCATCTGTAGCACAATTAAATAGAATCGATAGTATTTTCCTTTTGTATCCCAGCTTTTTGCCGCCCATGGTCAACGGAAAAAAAAACCCATCGATATTTAGGATGGGGATTTTTTGACAGATTTTCCATTAAGGATTTGCCATAGCGCATGCTATAGAACTTGTGCCCTCAGCCAGGCTATCGGCAAGGATAACATCTTACGGAGTTTGGGGACATAGGCTCTTTGGCTAAATACATCGTAATGGTTGTGTTCAATCACATTGAGAATTTTCTGATAGAGCATCAATGCAGACCAAACCGGCCAACGGGCGTCACGGCTTAGGGCTCTAATACCTCTTTCTGCTTTGGTACCCCTCTTTGTCCCACCGCCTAAGAGTTGAGATCGAGACTCCGAGGTGCTCGGCTGCCTCTTTTGGAGTGACATATTTTTTCATTGACCGTGAACCTTACTAAATCTAGTATACTTAACTTTAGTAAAGTTTGCTAAGGCTTAGTAAGATATCTGGCTAATAGTTGCACCTCTTTGAAGGGTAATGTCGAAAACCTCAGGGTGAATGACTATCGACGTCTTTGGGAAACCAATGTTTTTGGGGTACTGAGTACCATCTACGCCACCTTAGATGACCTCAAGAAAACTAAAGGAAGACTGGTCATCATTAGTAGCGTAAAAAGTTACGTTGCCTTGAGTGGCGATTCTCCCTATAGTATGAGCAAATTTGCGATGCGGGCTTTGTGTGAGTCGTTGTCTCAAGAGTTGGCTCCCGATGGGGTGTCGGTCACACACATTTGTCCAGGGTACGTTGCTACTGAAATTCGTCAGCTAGACAATCAGGGAATTTGGCATTCAGACTGGGAGGATCCTATTTCCCCCAGGCTTCTGATTTCTGCTGATCAAACTGCCAAACAAATTGTTCAAGCTATTTACCGACGACAACGGGAACAGGTAATAACAAACTACGGCAAGCTGATTGTCCTGATCAAACGTCACATGCCTTGGTTGCTCTCATTGCTGATTTCAACACTTAAAATCAAGGTAGCTTCTAAGCCGTCACCAATTAAGCAATGATATTTTTTACTATAGCAATTATCATCTCATTTTCCAGAAAGTTGTCTCCGACTACCTGTTTTTGCACTTAGCCATACCTTTAGTAACCTGAAACTAATTACCAGATCCCTTTTTATTGCCATAAAAAACTGTTTTAAACTCCAGAAAATCGCTCTTTGGACTATAAAGCGTATAAGTAGCCTTTCCTGGTTCTTTGCCTACATTTCCTACACCAACAACTCTTCTTTTGGGTGCAGTAATAGTTTGCACGGGTTGCTGGCGATCTAAAGTCATCACCGAACTATTTACCGAACCTCCTTGTAGTTGATATTCAAATACTTGACCCGAACGACCACAAAAGAGATGATTTGCCTGGACTCTTTGCAAGCGGTCTAGCATTTGCCAGGGTAAGGTTTCGGGGGTTAACTCATCGCTGACGCTAACAGTGCTACCGTGAATTAACAAACAATCTAATTCAAAGAAGCCAAAATGACAGTTGCGTAACCACTGTACGGTTTCGCGAGATACCGAATCCCAAAGAAGTTTAGCGGTTTCTTTACCAAAGCGCTCGATTAATTCTGTCGGTTCTGCTGTCGAACCCAAACCGTGTAAAGCAAAGCATTGTTCTTCCCACCAGCCGAAGCATACTTGGGGTTCTAATTCTCCAGGTAAAGGATTCTGAATTCGTTTAATTACTTGTTCGCTATCTTGGTTAGCTGCTACGATATCGCCCAGAATATACAATGCTTCCACCTTAACGCGCTGGCGTTTGATATCTGCCAACACTGCTTCGTAAGCTGCGATATTTCCTTCAATTCCGCTTAAAATTGCCCACATTGATTTTCAATTTAAATATTTAAGTAATTTAATTTACCTCTCACACACATGAGTAGGATCGTCGGCTTTTTCGGCAAATTCCAAACCTCTAGCCAAACGCCAAGCGAAAATCGGTGGTAAACCAGCATCTAAGATGGCAGCGCAGGTTGTTTGATAGTCATACTCCACTTCCCGCAAGTTTACTGCTTGTGTTTCCGTGTCATAGATAACATAGGTAGCATTGGGACGACCATGACGGGGTTCGCCTACCGAACCGACATTGATAATTCGCTTCAGGGGAGTATTAAAACTTATGGTTGGTTGTTCGTTTCCACTGGGTTGACGAACTTTAACCTGTAATTGTCCAGAATCTAGGGTGCGGACATAGGGAAAGTGGGTATGTCCGCAAAATAATATATCTGCATCGCTGGAGAGAACTCTTTCTAAAGCAGTGAAAGCATCCATTTCGGGTAACAAATATTCGTGGTTGCTATTAGGACTACCATGTACGAAACAGAGATTATCTTCTTTGTAGGTATGGGGTAGTTGGGCTAAATATTCCCTAACTTCGGCATTGACGTGCTTATTTGTCCATTCGTGGGCAATTTTACCTCTTTTTTCCGCCAACAGGGAAGGATAACTACATTCACAAGCATTTAGTCCTTCTACAATATCTTCATCCCAACAACCCTGTACAGTGGGAATATCTAAAGAACGAATTTGTTCCACCACTGCATTAGGATAGGGACCATAACCCACTAAATCCCCCAGACAATAAATCTTTTCTGCTTTTTGTTCGTCAATATCCAGTAAAACTGCATCTAAAGCTGCATAATTACCATGGATACAAGATATCACTGCTATTTTCATACCACTTCTACCTCTGGTTCACTTTCTAAAGACTCTTTTACTTGTTGTTGGTAATAATTAATTGCCGATTCGGGAAGACAGCAATCTCGGACAGTTTGAACAATTTCAGCTTTATCTAAATTACTACCTACTATTTCAAAACCACTAAAACGATCTGGTTTACCATTTAACCAACGGGGTAATTTTAAAGGTTTAAATGCTAATTCCGATTCCCCTAGTATGAAGTCACCATAATAAATTTGTCCATCCACTAGGTCGAAAATTCCTTTTACCCGAGCTACCTCACCGTAAGCACCTTGAGTAAGTTCCAGCCAAAAAGTAGCTAAACTATCAAAATCTACAATTTCCCCCGTCAAAACCCCCCGATGAATCTGCAAAGCTGTGGTTGGCTTACTGATGTTATTTCCTGGAATAACTTCATCCGCCCAAGTATTTAACTCTGTACTATCTGTATCGCCGGGGATTATGGCTACTCGATGGGGGTTCAAAGTTTGCAGTAAAGGTTCAATTCCGGCTAAATCCAAATACCAGGGAATCTCTAGATAAGTTATGGTTTTGTCTAATTCCGCTTCTTCCCCTGTCTGATAAAGTTTTAGTTGAGGGTATTCACTTTGGAGATATATTGCATCAATGGGTACGGAATCAGTTTGAGGACTGAAATAACCTACAGGTTTATTGGTTTGGGCTATTTGTTGACCAATCCAGTGGGTTTTACCGCCACCGGTCGGACTGGCGACAGCAATAATCATAAGCAGTTTTGTTGATAACGATAATTATTGTATCAAAAAAAGAGATGAGCTTTATACCCATCTCTCATGCTGTCACGCGAATTAATTAATGCATTGAACGGTTGTAGTGAATTAAACTCATAAACTCCTGACGGGTTTTTGGATCATCTGCAAATACGCCTCTAACCGCACTAGTGGCAGTCCAAGAACCAGGTTTTTGGACTCCTCGCATTACCATACACATATGGCTTGCTTCCACTACTACCGCCACCCCTTTTGGTTTTAATAATCCTTGAAGGGCATCGGCAATTTGGGCAGTTAATCTTTCCTGTACCTGCAAACGTCGTCCGTACATTTCACAAATACGAGCAATTTTTGACAGTCCGATTACCTTACCGTCGGGAATATAAGCGACGTGAGCGTGACCGAGAATAGGTAAGATATGGTGTTCGCAGGAGCTAAATAGGTCAATGTCCCGAACTAAGACCATTTCATTGGTATTTTCGTGAAATACTGCCCCGTTGAGGAGTTCGTCTAAAGATTGATGATAGCCAGAAGTCAGAAATTTTAAGGCTTTGACCACTCTTTTAGGAGTATCTTTCAAGCCTTCGCGGTCTGGGTCTTCTCCCAATCCTAACAGTAAAGTCCGTACCGCTTGGCGCATCTCTTCTTCAGAAACGAGAGGTTGGTGGGTGGTATTTAGTTTTGGTAATTTGCGATTAATTTTATCAATCTGGTTCGGTTCGGACTTACCTAAGGTCATGAATTTGAATTAGATGAAATTAAACAGTAACAGAAGTAGCCAAGCAGTTATTTAACTTTTGGCGAAGTTTATCGGTATCTATAATGATAACCGATAAAGACTAGCTGATTCGTAAATTCGCACTAAACCTTGTAGGATAAGGCTTGCGCTACAATAGCAAAACTGAACTATTTAATAACCAAAAGACAATCATACCAAGGCTTTCAGACTTTTTGAGATTTACGTTACGAATCAGCTGTTAATTGCGATGCGGCTTTGCCGACGCTACGGGAACGCAACGACTTCTGTTTCTTTTGCTCAAAGCCAGCTAAAATATCGCAATCAATAGGACTAATGTACCCCACATTCCGCAGGTGGGTCAGATCAACAAATAATATTTTTGGCAGGGAGCACCGAGAAACTGTAGAATCCCTTGATGCTCTTGGGTTAAGTTGATAATCTGTTGAACTCCATCAACAAGACCTATGTGAATCGACTGAAAACACTGAAACACCCAACGCATTGTTGGGGTAGCCGTCGGCTTACCTAATTGATTGTCAATGGTTTGTTTGGTTCTGCTGAGAGCTTGGCGTAAGGCTCTGTGAGCCAGAGTATAAACCAACAAACACAGACCCATCACCATGTGCGTTGGCGGCTACCCGTTTAGGAGTTTTGAGAAAGACACTGTAGGCATACGAACATCGGGTCTTTGAGAAAACGGAAACCCCTCTCAGTGCATTGTTGCCCTTTGTACTCACAGAGGATCTCCTCTGGGCTAAGTTGTTTCGACTCCAAGACATTGGTGGCAAGAACGAACCGTCCCGCCCTTCTTCGAGCCAGGGCAACCACCTCTTGTTTAACTTTCAAAGTCCCTTGGAGACGATAGTGATAGCCGTCTGGAGGTTGTCCTATTCGCGGTCGTCCCGGTTTGTGGTAGTAAGGATGTGGCACGACTTCGAGCTGAGACAAGCGCATGATAACGCAACTGTTGATTCAACTTTTCCCCTGCCCTGAAGGCATCAGCAGCACAGGCGAAGTCCTGTTGCCCTAACTGCAACAGTAGCTTTTGAGCCGACTGCTGATGCTGTTGGATTTTCTTGTTCTTGCTGCTTGAGGTCAGCTTCTTTTCTAGCTTGACTCTCCCGCTTCCGGAGTGTACTCGAAAAAGCAAGCGAGCGAAGCTGAATAATCATTAGTTACCATCTTCAGTAACACTCGGCGGATTGTGCTGTATGATGGCAGTCGGTTGACTTGAAACAATTGGCTCAACTCCTCACGATTGTTTCAATCCAATCAGCGTACGCTAAAAATCTTTTATTCCCTGCAGCTACTGCTAGGGTAAAGATAGCCAGACATATAGCCACGCTCGTGTCAACATCCGCTGCCCTAATCGAGCATCTGGTAAATCAGAAAAGGCTTCTAAAATAGCAATTTGACCCATTGATGTTGATTCTCTTGTGCCCTTGTGCCGGGAGCAGGTCTTGCGTTGCAGAACAAATGAACTATGTACCATCACAGCAAGCTTAAACCCATGAGGGGGCATAAGATTTAGTACAAATGTTCGGCATTTGTGACATGCTCCCTGTTGTGCCAAAGCATCTTATCTTACCATCTAGAATGAAATAGCCCTGTACCAATTACGGAGAGGAGGTTTAATTTTGAAGTGCCAGGGAAGTAAGTTTTAAAAAATTGTAACTGCCCAGATAGGGTATCTAGATAAAGACAAGCGGAATGTGGGTTTAAAACGTCGGAATCATGGTAAACTGAAGGGGGATATGAACTTGCGATCGCACCATAAAAACCTGCCGACAAGTTGAGACTTCACCGGACTGGAACCCCAATTTTCGGCAAACTACGAGCAATAATCACTAAGTGATCGCCAGACAGTAGTGTTTGATCTTTGGGGGGATTAATTAGGGTTTCCCGATTTCCATTGCTATGGCGCTCTATTGCGATCAACGTTGTATCAAACTCCTCTTTCAACCGCCGAGCAGCTTCCCAAAACGAAATGTCAACCCACCTCTGTGGTAAAACAATTTTGTAGAATTGGTTTCCCACTTGCACAGTTAGCAACTCTGCCAGCACATCTACAGCCCCTAGGTTCCGAGCTGAGGTAGCGATTAAGTGACTGGCTAGTTCATCAACAACAATAACATCTTCAACTCCCGCTACTCGCAGTTGGACATTGTTTTTCCGGTCAAGGAGTTGAGCACAAGTGTAGATTCCGGGTTGGAGTTTTTCAATGGTCAAGGCAGCTAGGACTGTACGTGCATCCCGGTCTTGGTCA